>JAQUMS010000022.1 GCA_028717985.1 Candidatus Omnitrophota bacterium | reverse complement strand
TGCTCTTCCGATCTTATACCGTATATGCGCGTATCGGAAATATCCAAGGCTGAGAAAATGGGGAAAGATACGGTTTTTCTTTTGGATACGGTAGGTCAGCTTATGGGTTTTTATTCCTGTGCGTCCATTGTTTTTGTCGGAGGAAGTTTGGTCAAAAAAGGGGGCCATAATATTCTCGAGCCCGTTTTTTTAGGGAAACCTGTTTTTTTCGGGCCGCACATGTTTAATTTCCGGGATATAACGTCGCTATTTCTCAGTAATGGGGCCGCGGTACAAGTTAACGATAGGGAACAATGTAAACAGATCCTGAGACGGTGGCTATTGGATTACAGAGAAGCCGAAGCGTTGGGAGAAAAAGGCAGGTCCCTTATTGAAAGAAACCGGGGGGCAACCGTACGAAATCTGGAATATATTGCCGAGATTATCAAGTCCGGCCAGTACCGTGAACATAGTTCTTAGAAAATTCGTTTTGTTTTTTACCAAGAGCTATACATTGATACTTACTTGATTAGCGTATATAATTATTATGGAATTAAAACTGGATTTATGCCTTTTTTAAACCTGAGAGGATGCACATGCTTGAGATTAACTTCAAACGGGTTGGAGCGATAGCTGTTCTGGATTTAGCCGGGACAATTGACCTTGATTCTTCTAATTTTATCGAGACGGTCGGGTGGTGCCTTGAAAACGGGTATACAGATATTCTGTGTAACTTTGAAAGCGTGAATTTGGTCGATTATTCGGGGTTGTCTGTTCTGGCAATTTCGTATAGGAATGTTCTTAATCACAAGGGCAGGTTGAAGCTGGTATTTGTTCCTCCCCATATACGGAAAATCTTTACTATGGTGTGCATGGACCGTGTTTTTGAGATTTATGATGATGAGAATTTCGCTCTCAGGAGTTTTGAAGAGGACAAGGTTATTTCGGAAATTAAAAAGAAACAGCTCCGGCGCAGATTTAAGCGTTTATTTCTTGATATAAATATTGAATTCAGGCCTCTGGGAAGTAAAAGCGAATTTATTAAGGGTAAGATTTTGAATATCAGCGCTGTCGGTATATTGATTTTTGCGGGTAAACAATTTCCACTCGGTGAACTCCTCGATCTTAGACTTGATTTGTCTCCTCAGCCGGGGCACCTTGAAATAGAAGGGAAAGTCGTGTGGCATGTTCAAAAGGAAATTCAGCCGCACATATATCCGGGGATGGGCGTAGAATTTTATCACCTTACCGGTTTAACTCAGCAAAAAATCCTTGAATTCGTGGAACGGAATCTGCCGTTGGGGATGTGCGGGGAAAGCGATTAAATGCCTGGAAAAATAGCCGTTGTAGTCGCCGGTGTGTTGTTATTGCCGGTTCCCGGATAGTCGCGGATCTAATCTCCAGCCGTTGAGGCGCATTTCATTTTTTTGATATGCGTTATGACCGTTGCGATGGTTTCTTCAGGGGTTGATGCTCCCGCCGTTATTCCTACCGAACGAGCATTTTTAAAATACGATGGTTTTATGTCGAGGGGAGATTGGATCCAAAAGCTTCTTGTATTCAGATGTTTTGAGATTTCATACAGGCGTTTGGTATTCGCGCTTTTCTTTGATCCGATAATAATCATGATGTCGTTTTGCAGCGGCATAGTCCTTATTTCATGCTGTTTGGTTTTTGTGGGGCGGCAGATGGTGTTTTAAAAAAATATATTCGTAAGGTTCTGACGGAGGATGGGCAGGATTGTTTGTACTAAATCGAAATTTTGCGTTGATTGTACCACAACGCAGGCGTCTTTTATTTTTTTGAGTTTACGCAGAGGGATAGAAGAAGGGGTATCAATTACCAAGGCTCTTGTTTTTAATTGGCCTACGATGCCTTTTACTTCATCATGTTTTTTGTCCCCGATTATCATGATTGTTCGTTGTTTCGCTTCGTTATCCCGTACGATGGTATGTATCCCTTTGACCATGGGGCAGGTGGCGTCGATAATTGTATATCCGAGTTGTTCCGCTTTTTTGATCGTTCGTATGCTTTCGCCGTGCGCGCGGATAAGAAGTGTTTTCCCCGTTCCATTCTTTCCAAGAGACCTGATTTTTTTTATACCCGCCGCTTGGATGAGTTTAACGACGTCTTCATTATGCACGATATCCCCGAGCATATAAATGTCGCCGCCTTTTTTCGCGGTTTCAAGCGCTGTTTGTATAGCGCGTTTTACCCCCAGGCAAAATCCGGCGTTTCGAGCGAGTGAAATTTTTATCCCGGGTTTTTTTGTGATGCCGCCGGGATTTAATCGGCCGGCCTTCCAGGAAAATTTTGCAGTTGCAAAATTTGGGTTTATCATCGGATTGCCTTCCCTAAAATTTTCAGCGTGATAACCGTTTTCTGCGCCGCCGTGGTATAGGCGCGTCCGGAAAATATATCATACCCTTTTTTTTCTATCACGGTCAGGATTTCTTTGTAAAACTCTGTCATTGCCATTGATACGAACCGTACCCGTTTGCCTTTGAGCAGGGGAATACCTTTCGCCGCGTTAGTATAATACTCGCGGGCCCGTTGGATTTGGAATTGCATGAATGCTTTGAAGTCCGGCGTAACGCGTCCTTCCCGCAATGTGTCTTCCGATATATTGAAACGAGACATTTCATCTTGAGGCAGATAAACCCTTCCCCTCTCCCAGTCTTCTTTGATATCTCTGATGATGTTGGTCAGCTGCATCGCGATCCCTAAATCAACCGCATATTTTTTCGCCTCCGGAGAGGTGTATTCGAAGATTGAAAGCATCATTAATCCTACGATACCGGCAATTTCGTAACAATAATCATAGAGTTCGTTAAAATTTTTATACCTGTTTTTGGTTAAATCGGCTATCATGCCTGTGAAGAGAACGTTGAAATATTCCTGGGGGATATGGTAGTCACGCACTGTTTTTTGAAAAACTATTCCCAGGGGATCGGCAATAGTTTTGTGCGAATACGCGTGAGCGACTTTTTCTCTGATTTTGTTTAATCCGGCAACTTGTGATTGCGGAGACGATGAATCGATTGCTTCATCGCTGAGCCTGCAAACCGCGTAAATGCTGTATGCGGCTTTTTGTATGCGGGGGGGGAGAATCAACGACGCATAATAGAACGAGTGGCTGTGTATTTTGGTTACATTTTTAGCCTCAAGGTATCCGGTTCTCAATAAACGGTATTCATCGTGTTTGTTCATACAGTTATTGTACACATCTGAGCGCTTAAATCAACGTAAAAATTCCAAAATTAAAAGCGTTTTTTTAATTGAAATCGCTTTCGTAAGGATTTACATGGAGAGAATTTTTTCTGAATAATGATAGATCGCGTTTTTGTATTCAGGAGCCATGTCAGTCTTGAAGAGGAGTGTGCGGGTTTTTTTTAGCAGGGTGTTTACTTCGGCTTTCGCATATTCCAGCGCGCCTGATTCACATATAATGGCGCGTATTGTGTTTACATCCGTTGTCGTAACACGTGTTTTGTTCATGATTGAACGTATGATTTTAGTATGTATTTTTTTTGCGTGATTATATGCGTACCAGATAAGAATGGTTTTTTTAGCTTCCTGGAGGTCTGTCAACGTTGATTTTCCAATGATTTTTTCGTCACCGTAAAGGCCGAGGATATCATCTTTTATCTGGAAGCCTCTGCCTAAGGCCATCCCAAAACGAAAAAGATTATCTGTTTGTTTTTTCCCCGCTCCAGCCAACAACGCTCCTGCAGATAACGGGCAGGCAAACGTATAGAAGGCCGTTTTGTAATCGTATACTTTCGTAATGTCTTCTTCCGTGACTTTGTCAATATCCTTGTTCCCTAACAGTAATTCAATAAATTCACCGTTTCCTGTGTAAACCGCCGCGTCGATTATTTTTTTTAACGAGGCTTCTTTCTGTACCGGGTTTTCCCGTACCTCGAGGAACCCTTTGAGTCCCATGGCGTACATGATATCTCCGGCGACTATCGCCAGATCCTGGCCGTTGAATTTAACATCATCGAATTTTTCGAGGTCTTTATTGAACATGGAGTGCATTGAAGGCTTGCCTCGGCGCAGGTCGGATTTATCAATAATATCATCATGGACAAGCATAAAATCGTGAAGGAGCTCTATTGAAAGAGCGCTGCGGAACAAAAACGGCGCGGGTTTGTGCTTATAGCCGAGGTATCCGGCAACAAACAGAGACGGGCGGATTCGTTTTCCGCTTCGGGAAACAAATTCCTTGATCCGGGAAAAAAGCAGGGGGGATAAATCTTCCAAACCGTATGTTTTGTTTAAAAAAGACATAAAGCAGGGAATTTCTTTTTCTATGCGATTTTTTATTTTGTTTAACATATGTTTATGTTAACATAGAGACATATAAGGCGCAAATAAAAACTTCCCAGGAAGAGCGGTATTCCATATTCAACGTGTGTTTTTGAATGCATGAAAAGTAATCAGTCAGGAGTAGTATGAAACGTGTCGTGATTACAGGCTGTGGATTTGCCGGAATGACGGCCGCGCGTATTTTAGCGCGTTATCGGGAAGAAACCCAGGTTATTGTCATTGACAAAAATGTGGATATGAATTTTTTGCCGCTTTTGCCTGATATTATCGGCAGGGGATTCTCTCCGTTTTTTCTGGCGTTTCCCATACGTGAAATAAGCAAAAAATACCGATTTTCATTCATCCAGGATGAGGTGAAATCAATCGATATGCAAAGGAAATTAGTTGCATTTTTAGGCGGGAAGGATATATTCTATGATTACGCTATTCTTACCTGTGGTTCTGAAACTAACTTTTATGGTAATGCGGAGATACAAACTCACGCGTTCAAGCTCGACGACACCCGGGATGCGCTTAAAATTCTGCGTTCCGTTGAGTCAGGCGTGTTCAATACGTTTTTAATTTCGGGCGGCGGATACACGGGCATCGAAATCGCTACCGCTATCAGGCGGAAACTTGATACAATTGGAGGAAAACAACGGATTATTATTGTTGAACGTGCGCCGTTAATTCTGGGGGCGCTGCCTGAATGGATGAGAACGTATGTTCTCCGTAACCTGAAATTGATGAATATTGAAGTTTTGACCGATACTGTGATAGATAAGGTGGAATCCGGGAGGGTAAGTTTTTCCGGGGGCGCGAGTTTTGAAAAAGCCATGCTGGTGTGGACTGCGGGAGTGAAAATTCCCGATATAGTACATGACGGTAAAATTAATAAAAACCCGCAGGGCAGGATATATACCGATGAATATTTGCGGATCGGGGATCATTGTTTTGCCACCGGAGATGCGGCTTTGGTTTCTTCCGGTTCATCCTTCTTACGTATGGGGGTCCAGTTTTCCCTGTATGAAGGAGCGTGTGCCGCGGATAATGTGATCCGCAGTATACGGGGCAGAAAGTTACGAAAATACACGCCGTATGATTTGGGGTATATAATTCCGATGGCGAATAACCGGTCATGCGGCAGCATCATGGGGATGTGTTTAAAAGGCCGTCTGCCCACGTTTCTTCATTATTGCATGTGCATATACCGTTCAGTGGGATTAAAGAATAAACTCGGATTGTTTAAGTCGTTGCTGGGATGGAAATAGAAGTGTTAATTCTTGCCTGCCGGCGGACTACACTTTATGTTCACTCACGTTCCATAAAATAATACTCCAACAGTTAATCACGGCGTAGATTTCTTGCGAAATCTACTTGTAACTGTCGGAGTTAATTCACCCGCCTAAAAAGCTGGCGGGTTCATTAAAGAATAAACTGCTCCGGCATTAAATCACGGCGCAAATTCCTGACGAAATTTGCTTGTTACTGCCGGAGTTAATTCACCCGCCTAAAAAGCTGGCGGGTTCATTAAGGAATACCCCAAAAGCAATACACTGCGTAGATTTGTTCCAAATCTACTTGTTGCTTTCGGGGTTAAATTTCCCGACCTGCGTCGGGAAATTTTAAGGAGAAGAGCTATGAAGGATTGGGCGCTGGTGGTGTTGCGGTGTGGGCTTGGGATTATTTTTGCCGGGCATGGTTTGCAAAAGGCGTTTGGTTGGTTCGGTGGCCCCGGTATCGCGGGGGTAGAAAAATTTTTAACTATGCTTGGATTTTCACCCGTTTCTTTCTGGGCTTATTGTATGATTTTCGTGGAGTTAGGAGGAGGCATTTGTTTGATCTTGGGGATTTTTCCCAGGATTTCTGCCGCTCTTATTTCCGTATTAATGATCGTGGCTGTTTTGAAAGTGCATTTGGCAAAAGGATTTTTTATGCAGTCGGGAGGGTTTGAATACAATTTTTTAATTGTTTCTGTTTGCCTGGCATTGATCCTGATGGGCGGCGGAAAATACAGTGTGTTTAATAAATATTAAAAGATACTATTAAAGCTCTTAGTTCTTGGCTGTTAGCTCTTAGTACAATCTAAGAACAGTCAAGAGCCAAGAGCCAAGAGCCAAGAGCCAAGAGCCATTATGATTCCTTTCGAACGGTTATACGGAGTTGCCCCTGATACAATAAAAAAACATTGTATCATCAGTCCGATGAATGAATCGCAGGTGTTTTCTTCGTGCGGTATTCTTTCTGAGCATAAGGGGGTATTATTCCGCGTGACTCAAATAAAAAACGCCAGTATTATCATTCCGAAAATGAATATGTTGGCCGGAGATTGTGTTTTGGGACTGCGTAATACCGCGTGCAGGAATATTTATCTTTTTGGCAGTTGCGGAGCTGTGGAAAGCGATTTATTTGGGGAAATACTTTTGATTAAAAAGTCCCGTAATCTGGAAAGTTTTACATGTATGCTGAAGGATAAAAAAAGAGCCGGAGTGTGTTTCCCCGATAAGAAATTATTAAAAGATTTCTCGGTTTTTGCCGGTTCGGGTTTTACTGCTGTAGATTGTGCTACGGTTAATTCGGTGCTTCTGGAGGAAGAATACCTGCCGTATTTCCGTTCCAATGGAATCCGGTGTGTTGATATGGAGTCTTCGATGGTCTTTTCAGCAGCGGCGTCTGCCGGAAAGAGATCGGTCGCAGTCGTATATGTTTCTGATAGTATTCGCGTGAAACCGTTTTACGCGCCTTTATCCGGGGAGGATATCCGGAAGGTGTATTCAGCTAAAAAACTCGCCGCAGAATTGATTTGCGGTTATATTAATGCTTCCAAGTATTAAAAGAATTAATTCCTACGTTGATTCGGTTTTTGCCGGTTTTGGGACCAATAAAACACGCGAAATCGCGCGCCTTCTTTATGAGATAGCAAAACGGGACCATATTCCTTTTCACTCGGTCATTTCTAATCCGCACGGTAAAGATTTTTATGCCTGTAAAGAGGAATTATTGAAACGGCGGTATCCTTCCGCGTATTCCTTGGCCGGCGGCAAATCGTGTTTTTACCTCCCCAAACTCGATGTTGATCCGTCTCTTAAGGTACGGTTTTCGAACAGCAGTTCTTTCCGGCCCAAGCATATCTTTGTGGAGCGTTCCGTCCGGAATTCCCCGTTAGCCCGACGGTTCAAAGAATTATTCCCATACGCTTCATTTTCTGAGATCGAGTCGGTAAAGAAGTTTTTGCAATGCGAATTACCCGGTAATTCAATCCGATCGTATAATAAACGGGGGGAAAACATTTTTATTACCAGGGAGAATTATGATTTCATTAAACCCTGTCCCTGCACCCACGGCGCGGTATCCTGCGGGTATAATGTTCTTAATATCGGTTTTGGCTGTACGCACGAGTGTTCATATTGTTTCCTGCAGGAATATCAGAATGTCCCGGGTATAATCTTTCCCGCTAATCCTGAGGATTTTTTAAAACATGCGAATCTCCTGAAACCCGCCAGAGGCATGTTCCCGTATGTCCGCCTGGGAAGCGGGGAGTTTACCGATTCTCTTCTGTTTGATTCATATACCGGGTATTCAAAGATTATTAGTGAGGCTTTAAAACATCATCCGGAGATCGTGTTTGAGTTTAAAACGAAAAGCGTTGCTATCGAGAATATCGTAAACCGTCCTCCGGGGAAAAATATTATTGTTTCCTGGTCTTTGAACCCGCAGAATATTATTCGTGAAAATGAATGGCTTACGCCGTCTTTGCGCGAAAGAATATCGGCGGCCGCCGCGTGCGTCCGGCACGGTCATAAGGTCGCGTTCCATATGGATCCGATTATGTATTATCAAGGATGGCGCAAGGATTATCGGGAGATTATCAACTATGTATTTGACAGGATTGACTCCCGCGCTATTCAATGGATCAGCCTTGGAACTTTGCGTTTTAGCCGGGTCCTGAAAAAAATAATGGAAAACCGTTTTCCTGAAAATAAAATCCTGGACGAGGAAATGATACTCGGGTTTGACGGAAAAATGAGGTATCCGGATTCGCTCCGGATAACAATGTATTCGGGAATCTTATCGGATATCCGCGAAAGAAGTAAAAAAACATTTGTTTATCTGTGTATGGAAGCGCGCGCTGTTCATGCGTCGGTTTTCTCCCGCTGAGGGATTGCGAAAAATTCTTTTTGGAGTATAATAATATTTTGCCTGTTGTAAGCGCGTAAATTACCGGGATGATGTATCTATCGGAGGATATGATGACCTATCGGCAGTATTCGGGGAATGATAGAAGAAGGTTTCAACGTTTGAGGCTTAATCTTACTGTCGTGTATCGTGTTGACGAGCCTATGACCGTGCGCATGCTGATAGGTGATCAGGAGATAGAAGCGACGACTTTGGATGTCAGTGAGGGGGGGATGGCGCTTTTGACCAAATATGATATTCCCGTAGGCACTAACCTGATTATTAAATTTACATTGTTCCGGGTGGAAAAAGACGGAAAAGTTAACTTTTACGGTCCAATGATTATTTCCGGGGAAGTACGTTCCAACTCGATCTCGGAAAATCAGGAACACCGTCTGGGGATTTGTTTCATAACGGTTGAAATGCGGGATAAATCGGAACTTACCAATTTTCTGGCGGGCGTGAAAAAAGGGTAAATGGAGAATGAGATGAAAAATTTTGCTGTTATTCTGGGGATTTTCAGTGTGTTGTTGTTTGGCACAGGAATCGGTTTATGTCAGAAACAGGAGGCTGCTTCGTCTTCAGGTTCGGGGAAATTATTGGAGAAAGCAAGTGTTTACGCTCAGATCACGCAGATATTCCCTCAAACCGAATCCCCGTCCCAGTCTCTTGAAAATATAGCCATCCAGTTTGTCTTCGATTTAATTCTTTCCTGGGGGTGTTTGTGGCTGGCACTGCTTATGTTTACCGGGGAAAAGACCCTGCGTTTTAAATGTTATGGGGTGTTCCTTCTTTCTCTTAATATAGCTTTTTTTGTTTTATCTCTTATCGCGAAGGGGGCGTGGGAAGTCCTGGATTTTCTTGTGATCAAAATACAGCCGGATCTTATGGGAAGTATCCTGGATAAATTCCTTATCGCGGTGCCTTTTCTGGCGATAGTATTTTATGTCTGGCTTCTGGCCCGTAATTTCGGCATGACTTCTATCGGCGCGATCGGTACATTCCTTTTTTCCCATTTGTTTTATTGCGGAGCGGTGTACCTTATTTTTACGTATGCCGTTACGCAGCCCGTGGGGTTTAATATTTCAAAAAATACGTATGGCATACAGCCGATTGTTTACGGATATATCGCGGATGTCAATAATATTATTTCAAATAATAGTGTCCTGAGCTTTTTCCGGCTGAGGCCGTTTCATTTATAACGCCTTTCGGTTGAATCTACTACTATCTATTCATGCCTGATCTTCAAGGAACCGGATTTTATATCTCTAAGCGAGTCGGTAAAGCCATGTTTGATTTTAAAATGCTTTCCGAAGGAGATACGATTGCGGTCGCGGTATCCGGCGGAAAAGACAGCCTTACGCTTTTGCGCGTTCTTCAAGA
Organism: Candidatus Omnitrophota bacterium; assembly: GCA_028717985.1. Lineage (GTDB taxonomy): Bacteria > Omnitrophota > Gorgyraeia > Gygaellales > Profunditerraquicolaceae > STD1-16. Next base: position 806 of record JAQUMS010000022.1, on the reverse strand, counting down.
ACGAAGAAAATTCGTGCCGATCCCGTACAAACTCGCGGTTATTTACGTTGATTCCGGTCATCCGACCTCATACGCGTCAGTTATTAAAAAATACTGCAAAAAAATCGGTGTTCCCTGTTATGTGGAAAAAATCGATTTGATGAAAGAAAATAAACAGGGAAATAAAATCAATTGTTTCTGGTGCTCCTGGAACAGGCGTAAAGCGCTTTTTAAAACTGTCGCGAGGCTGGGATACAAAAAACTCGCTTTGGGACACCATAAAGACGATGCCGCGGAAACGCTTCTTCTTAATCTTTTTTTTCACGGTGAAATTTCAGCCATGTGCCCGCGGCAGGAAATGTTTGGCGGTAAGATCGTTATTATCAGGCCGTTGATTTCTGTCGAAGAAAAATTGATTAAGAAATTCGCACGAGAGCAGAAACTTCCTGTGGATGATTGTGTATGTCCTCACGCGACTGTTTCCAACCGGGCGCGTATGGGCAGGATTATCCGTGATCTTGAAAAGATCTGTCCAGAAGTAAAAACAAATATTTTTAAAAGTGTGCAACGGATAAAAAAAGATTACATCTTTTAAACGTTTTACCCGAATCCTATAATGGTTGTTTCCGTTAAAGTAATCCCAAAATCAAGCAGGGCCATGGTTGAGAAATCCGGTGACGGATTAAAAGTCCACCTGACCAAGCCCGCATGTGACGGCCTCGCGAATAAACAGCTTATTGAGCTTCTCGCTGATTTTTTTAAGGTTAAAAAATACGATATCCGGATCATCAGGGGAGAAAAAACGAGGCAAAAAATCGTTGATGTTC
>JAQUMS010000021.1 GCA_028717985.1 Candidatus Omnitrophota bacterium | reverse complement strand
TTCTTCTTTTGATATTCGTAATGCCGGTAATGTGGCCCGGCTGATGACCCAGCCTGTTTTGAATTTAGCCGGTAAAACCACTTTGAGCCGTTCAATCAGTGTGATAAAAAAAGCATCGTTGTTTATTTCGACCGATACCGGACCTGTGCATATTGCTGCGGCTTTACATATTTCCCAGGTGGTGCTTTTTGGCCGTAACCAAAAAGGATTAAGTCCGGTACGATGGGGTCCTCTGGGTGGTAAAAACAAAATTCTCCACCGGCCTTTGGGATGCGAGATTTGTCTCGCGCATGATTGCGCAAAAGATTTCGCGTGTTTGAAGGCGATCACCGTTGATGACGTGATTGCGGCGGCAGATGAATTACTTTCGCCTTGCTGATTCCAGTACAAGAGCCTGGTAATTTTATAATTATTGAGCATCCTGAAGTCTTAAAGAAACGTGGGCGTTGGCGTTTATATTGTGCTTGTCTTTTTTTGCTTAAACGATATAATGTAACCATACTAAAAAAATTGTATCGGGGGTATAGTTTTTAAGTCCGAACCGATTTTCTACAGTTTAAATTTAGTGGCGGTTGTAATTTAACAGTGGAGGTTTTATGATAAAAAATGCCAGATTTATCTTTGTGTGTGTATTAGCCGCGATAACCGGGATCAGCCTTATGGGGTTTATTTTTTCTTTTGCCCGGATTATTGATTTAAAAGAGGACAAGGTTAATCTGCTTAAACTTTTAGACAAAGAAAAAGAACTGGAAAAGATGCTTTTTGCGGAGAATGCGAATTTAAAAGAACTGTGTGATGTTGCTGAAACCCGGTTGACTACCATGCGGCCAAATGCGCATAACAGAACAGACGCCGGTAAAGAAAAAGCATGCAGAAAAGAAATTTCTCATTCTCCGGAATCAAAACAGTCAGCAATAATTCCTATTGAAGTAAAAACCGGGGAAATGCCCGCAAAAGAAGGAAATAAAGGCTATGTTGTAAAGAATACTAAGTCTACTCTCGGCAATAGAAACTGAAGTAGTTCGAGGTAATAGATTTTTTGACCGTCGGTATATAACGATGCCGTTTATGCCGAAAGGACAATGATGTCCGAAAGCAAATGACCTGTTGAGAAGGTTTTTTTTTGTCATTTTATGCCTTATTTATATGCATAAAATGACGCGTAATCATTAATCAAGGAGGATTATTGCTATGAATTTGCGCACTCCGGGGGGTAATGACGCTACTCGAACATTTAATCGTTCAAAAAATGTTGTTCCCTGTTCAGGTTTATGTTCACGGTGCCTGGAATCATGCAGGGGTAATTGCGAAGTTTTTAAGTCATCTTTTAGAGGCCGGGAAGTTATTTATCCGGGGCCGTTTGGGGAGATTACAGCGGGAGCGGATAAAGATTATCCGGTTGATTATTCTCATTTAAACATTCAGGGTTATGCTGCAGGGGCCAAAGGTTTGCCGAAAGGAACAGAAATAGGTTCTGATACGGCTATTTTTCCCGCGGTTAACACAGAAACTGAATATGGATGGGAGAAAAAAGTGAAAATGAAGGTCCCGATTTTTACCGGGGCCCTTGGTTCTACTGAAATAGCGCGCAAAAATTGGGAACATTTTGCGGTCGGCGCGGCCATTTCCGGAGTTACTATTGTCTGCGGCGAAAATGTTTGCGGCATTGATCCTAAGTTAGAGCTGGATAGTAAGGGAAAAATCGTGAATGCCCCGGATATGGACCGGCGTATTGAGATATACAAAAGATTTCATGACGGTTATGGTGAAATCCTGGTCCAAATGAATGTTGAAGATACCCGGTTGGGAGTTGCCGAATACGTACGTAAGAAACATAAACTTGAAACTATTGAGTTAAAATGGGGGCAGGGTGCCAAATGTATCGGCGGTGAAATTAAAGTAAAGAGCCTTGAACGCGCCCGGGAGCTGAAAAAACGGGGATATATTGTTACTCCGGATCCGACGTCGCACGCTGTCCAGGAAGCGTATAAGGCCGGAGCTATCAAAGAATTTGAAAGGCATTCCCGGCTTGGTTTTGTGTCAGAGGATGGTTTTATGAAGGAAATTAAACGTTTAAGGGACCTTGGATTTAAGAGAATAACCCTGAAAACCGGCGCGTATTCCATGGTAGAGTTGGCGCAGGCGTTACGTTTTTCTTCTGAGGCAAAAATAGATCTTTTAACGATCGATGGAGCGCCGGGCGGGACTGGGATGAGCCCCTGGAGGATGATGCAGGAATGGGGTATCCCTACTTTTTATCTGCAGGCGCTTACGTATGAATTCTGTGAAAAATTGGCAAAAAAGAAAATGCGGGTGCCTGATTTAGCTATTGCCGGTGGATTTTCTTTGGAAGATCATGTGTTTAAAGTGATTGCCATGGGGTCTCCGTATGTGAAAGCTGTTTGTATGGGGAGAGCGTTAATGATCCCGGGTTTTGTCGGTAAAAATATAGCTGATTGGATCGCCAATAATAACATTCCTCCGACAGTTTCTGAATATGGAGTTAAACCGGAAGAAATCTTCGTTTGCTATGAGGAACTTGCGGAAAAATACGGCGGTGATATGAAGGATATTCCTTTGGGCGCTGTCGGGATATATACGTTCTCCCAGAGGATCAAAGTTGGTCTTCAGCAGTTGATGGCGGGTTCTCGTAATTTCAGCCTCGGATCGATTTCAAGGAAAGACCTCATGAGTTTAACGGAGGACGCGGCTAAAATATCGGGGATTCCCTATGTTTTGGATGCGTATCGAAAAGAAGCCGAGAAAGTTTTAGAAGGTAAATAACCGTCATTCTGTTTTCCGAAAATATAAAAGCGCCCTTGATTTTTGGGGCGCTTTTATATTGAAAAGCGGCACGTGTAAAGTCCCGTTGATTCATAATAAAATCTAACCATAGGGGGATTCGGTTAGATAGTTGAAAAACAGTCTTGCGCGGCAAGCGGTTTTTTCGCTCAAGGTCGGTTTTTTAACGCCGATGATCTTTCGCGGCTGAAACCGGCATTCGCTCAAAGACCGCTTGTCGCGCAATTTATTGCTTTTAAGAGTGAAGGCTTTTTTTGGGTTATGTGGATTATGAGTTAATTCGCAGTTTTTCAAGCGTATTGACATTTAAAGAAATTGTGTTAAACTAACCTCCATGGTTTATGCCTTTTTGCTAAGGTCCGGGAAATAGTCAAGAAGGTGATAATGATACATAGCAGCGTTTAGAGGCCGGAGCACGGCGCTAAGCGTTTTTTTTTAAGATAATCATAAAGGAACTTTTATGGCAGTAAAAATTATTTTTGTGACCGGCGGCGTGATTTCAAGTTTGGGGAAAGGCATAACGTCGGCTTCCATAGGTAAAATATTGGAATCCAGGGGACTGAAGGTTACACTGATGAAATTTGATCCCTATATAAATGTTGATCCCGGAACAATGAACCCGTATCAGCATGGAGAGGTGTATGTTACCGAAGACGGGGCTGAAACCGACCTTGATCTAGGGCATTATGAGCGGTTTACGTCTTCCCGCCTTACCCGGTTTAATAACGTAACGACCGGGCAGGTATATTATGAGGTTATATCAAAGGAACGCCGCGGCGATTATCTGGGTAAGACTATTCAGGTTATTCCGCATATAACAAATGAAATTAAAGACAGGATCAAAAAGGTCGCGCATGTTTCTGCGGCCGATGTCGTGATCGTTGAAATAGGAGGTACGGTCGGAGATATTGAAAGTCTTCCTTTTCTGGAAGCCGCCCGCCAATTCAGGCTTGATGCCGGATATAATAATACGTTATATATTCACCTGACGCTTGTCCCGTATATTAAAGTCGCCGGTGAAATAAAAACAAAGCCAACGCAGCACAGCGTGGGGACGTTACGGGAGATAGGTATTCAGCCCGATATACTGATTTGCCGGACCGAGAAAGTTTTATCCGACGAAATCAAAGAAAAAATCTCTTTATTTTGCAGTATCCGGAAAGAAGCGGTTATTGAAGCCAAGGACGTGGAAACGATTTATCAGCTCCCCCTTGTGTTTAAAAACCAGATACTGGATGAAATTATTCTGGGGCATTTTAACCTGATTTGTAAATCTTCCAATTTAGCTGATTGGGAGAAAAATGTTGTTGAAAGGGCGCTGAATCCCAAAGATAAGGTTAAGATTGCCGTTGTAGGAAAGTATATCGGTTTGCAGGATGCGTATAAGTCGATTTATGAGGCATTAATTCATGCAGGCATCGCAAATAACGCAAAAGTAGAGATTGAAAAAATAGATTCGGAAGATATAGAAAAGTGCGGCCCTGAAAAACTCCTGAAAGATGTCCGCGGAATCCTTGTCCCCGGAGGTTTTGGGGTAAGGGGGGTGGAGGGAAAGATTAAGGCTATCAGATTCGCGCGTGAAAATAATATCCCATTCCTGGGTTTATGCTTGGGGATGCAATGCGCTGTTATTGAGTTTGCCAGGAATTGCTGTGGTTTAAAAAGCGCGAATTCGAGCGAACTGAATGCGAGCACGCAATATCCCGTGATTAGTTTGATTAAAGAACAGAAAAATATCCGGAATCTGGGCGGGACAATGCGGCTTGGGACATATCCGTGTAAGGTCAGTAAAAAGTCTCGTGCGTTCAAATATTACGGCAAGGAACTTATCCATGAACGACACCGGCACCGGTATGAGTTTAATAATGAATATAAGAAGCTTCTTGAAAATAAAGGGATCGTATTTTCAGGTATCTATCCGAAAAAAAATCTTGTTGAGATCATAGAACTTAAGGATCATCCTTTTTTTATTGCGGTACAATTCCATCCTGAATTTCAGTCCAAGCCCGATAACGCTCATCCGTTATTCAAAGGGTTCATACAAGCTGCGATTGAACGTGTATAATTCCGGTTATAAAATACTCATTGTGTGAAATTTCCGGGATGTGTTGCGCGTTAAAACTGCCATGAATGCGATTTTAGTCTTAGAAGACGGAATGGTATTTAAAGGAAAGCGCTTTGGTGCTTCGGGAGAGCGTTTTGGAGAGGTTGTTTTTAATACCAGCATGACCGGATATCAGGAGATAGTGACCGATCCTTCGTATAAAGGGCAGATTATTACTATGACGTATACGTTGATCGGTAACTATGGCGTGAACCGGGATGATACCGAGTCACGCCGGCCTTTTGTAGAAGGGTTTGTGGCCAAGGAATTCAGCGCTATCTCCAGCAGCTGGAGAAGCGAAACATCTTTGGATAAATATTGTGCGGAAAATAATATCGTGAGCATAGAGGGAATTGATACCCGCGCGTTAACTCTACATATCCGGGAAGCCGGCGCGATGAAAGCTGTGCTGTCAACGGTTGATTTTGATGTGAACAGTCTTCTCAGGAAAGTCCGCGCATTTCCCGGTTTGGTTGGAGCGGACTTGGTGAAGGAAGTGACCAGCCCCAAGAAATATGTGTGGGAAGAAGAGAAAGGGCGCGGGAGCAGGTATTCGGTAGTGGTAGTAGACTGCGGGGTTAAATTCAACATCCTTCGTGAATTGGCAAAGAGGAATTGCAGGGTGGTGGTTGTTCCCGCGCAGACGACGGCCCAGGAAATTTTAAAAATGAAACCAGACGGTGTTTTGCTTTCGAACGGCCCCGGAGACCCCGCGGCAGTCGGGTATGTGGTAGAGACGGTACAAAATTTAATTGGAAAGGTCCCTATTTTCGGGATTTGCCTGGGGCACCAGATGCTGGGGCTGGCTATGGGAGGAAAAACGTTTAAGTTGAAATTCGGCCATCACGGCGCGAATCATCCTGTAAAAGATGTGCATACAGGCCGCGTTCTTATAACCGCGCAAAATCACGGATTTTGCGTTGATATCGATACCTTGAATAAAAAAGAAATTGAATTAACTCATGAGAACCTGAATGACCATACCGCGGAAGGCATGCGGCACAAAAAACTGCCTATTTTTTCAGTGCAGTTTCATCCTGAAGCATCGCCTGGGCCTCATGACGCGGAATATTTGTTTGATGAATTCATCGATATGTTTTAACCCCGGGTTCTAAAAGATACATTCTGCCATTCTATGCCTAAACGCACGGATATTAAAAAAATTCTTATTATCGGATCGGGGCCTATTGTTATAGGCCAGGCATGCGAATTCGATTATTCCGGCACTCAAGCCTGTAAAGTCCTTAAGCAAGAGGGATATTATGTAATTCTGGTTAATTCAAATCCCGCTACCATCATGACCGATCCTCAGACCGCGGATAGGACCTATATTGAACCAATTACTCCGGAAATTGTCGCGAAAATCATCGAACGGGAACGCCCCGATGCCCTTCTGCCGACATTGGGAGGACAGACGGCATTGAATACCGCTGTGGCTCTCGCTGAAATGGGAGTGTTGAAAAAATACAATGTTAAAACAATCGGCGCCGATATTAAGTCGATAAAGAAAGCCGAAGACCGCCGTTTATTCAAAGAAGCTATGAAAAAAATCGGTTTGGAAGTCCCTAAAAGCGACAAAGCATATTCTTTAAAACAGGCGCATGCCGTTGCCGAGAAAATCGGATTTCCCGTAATTATCCGTCCGAGTTTCACGCTTGGCGGTACCGGAGGAAGCGTCGCGTATAATATTGAAGAGTTTAAGGAATTAGCTAAATTCGGCCTTGAATCGAGTATGATCACCGAGATTCTTATTGAAGAATCGGTAATCGGATGGAAAGAGTTTGAACTTGAGGTTATGCGCGACGGCAAAGACAATGTTGTTATAATTTGCTCCATAGAAAATTTTGACCCTATGGGAGTCCATACCGGAGATAGTATTACGGTCGCGCCGGTCCAGACTTTAACCGATAAGGAATACCAGATCATGAGAGACGCTTCTATCGCCTGTATCCGGGAAATCGGAGTTGATACAGGAGGGTCGAATATTCAATTTGCCGTTAATCCTGAAACAGGCAGGATGGTTGTTATTGAAATGAATCCCCGGGTGTCCCGAAGTTCCGCGTTGGCGTCAAAAGCGACGGGTTTCCCGATTGCTAAGATAGCCGCGAAACTGGCGGTTGGTTTTACGCTTGATGAAATACCTAACGATATCACCCGGGAGACCCCCGCGTGTTTTGAACCGGCGATTGATTATTGCGTAGTTAAAATACCCCGTTTTACGTTTGAAAAATTTCCTCAGGCCGATCCGACATTAACTGTATCGATGAAATCCGTGGGAGAAGTTATGTCCATAGGCCGTACGTTTAAAGAAGCATTGCAGAAAGCCGTGCGTTCCCTGGAAATAAAAAAATACGGGCTGGAAAGTATGCTTTTCCCTGATCCCGGGGCAGTTTCCGTGTCTCAGGAAACCTTGGACCTGATCTATTCGAAGTTGCGCATTCCAAACGCAGAAAGATTTTTCTATATCGGAGATGCTTTCCGCGCCGGGATGACGGTTGAAGCGGTTCACGGATTAACAAAGATCGACCGGTGGTTTTTGCATAATATCCTTGAAATTATAGAATTGGAAAAGGTGATCGTGCTGAATAAACCTAATTTTACCCGGGATGTTCTTCTTAAATCCAAGGAATTCGGTTTTAGTGACGTCCAATTGGCAAAACTTACCGGCCTTCGCGAAGAAGATATATCTTCTTTGAGGGTGAAGTGGGGAATCAAGCCTTCTTTTAAAATCGTGGATACCTGTGCCGCAGAGTTTAAAGCCCATACCCCGTATTATTATTCTTCTTACGACCAATCGATTTCATAAGCTCTCCAGTGAATTGAACGCCTCAATTTTATGTTCCTTTACAAAGCCTTCCGGATATACTATACTTTTTTAGAATGGTGTTTAGAAGTACGCATATAATGAATCCTGTGTTGTGTTGAGATATATAAGGAATCCCCCTTGCTTAATCATTTCGAAAATATCGCAGAGATTTTCGAAATAAGCTGCGGGGTTAAATCGCCCAAACAACTTATGATCGTAAACTCCATAAGTTGTGGGTTCATTAAGTAATACTCCGAAAGCAATCCACTGCGTAGATTTGTTCCAAATCTACGTGTAGCTTTCAGGGTTAATTCGCAGACGTCCGCCAAAAAGCAAGGCGGACTACACTTTATGTTCACTACGTTCCATAAAGTGTCTGTTTGATAAGTAATACCCCGAAAGCAATCCACTGCGTAGATTTGTTCCAAATCTACTTGTAGCTTTCAGGGTTAATTCGCAGACGTCCGCCAAAAAGCAAGGCGGACTACACTTTATGTTCACTACGTTCCATAAAGTGTCTGCTCATTAAGGAGTAGTGCCTATGTCGGTTCGTATTAAATTTCTCGGCGGGGTTCGGGACGTGACAGGGAGCAGCCATCTGCTTACTACCGATAAATCAAAAGTCCTTCTGGACGCGGGGCTTTTTCAGGGGCACCGGGACCAGTTTTATGCGATAAATACTACCTTTACTTTTAATCCCCGGCAAATAGACGCTATGATTGTTTCTCACGCTCACATAGATCATTGCGGTAACATCCCCAGTCTCGTGAAGCGGGGCTTAAACAGCAAAATCTATCTTACCTACGCCACCAAGGACCTGGCTAAACTCATGCTTGAAGATTCAGGCAAAATCCAGGAAGAAGATGTTAAATACGTAAACAAGATAAACAAGCGGCTGGGACTGCCGTACCGCAAGCCTTTGTATACCATTAAAGAAGCCCATAAGGCAGGCACCAGGTTCAGGCCGATGTCGTATAATCAGAAATTTTTCCTGTGCAAAGATGTTGCCGCGACATTTTATGATGCCGGTCATATTCTTGGATCAAGCATTACTGTTTTGGAGATACATGATGAACAACGCGTAATTCGGTTAGGATATGCGGTTGATTTAGGCCGGAAAAATCTTCCTATGCTGAATGATCCTGTTGTTCCACGGGGGTTGGATTATCTTGTCCTTGAGAGCACGTATGGCGGGAGGGAACACGCGCCGATAGAACAGGCGAAAACGAAACTTAAAGACGCGGTTAACCGTACACTGGAGCGCGGGGGAAAGATCATGATACCCGCGTTTACTCTTGAAAGGACCCAGGAAGTTATTTATTTCCTGGAAGAGTTGTTAAGGGAAAAAGCAATTCCGTCTATTCCCATATACGTTGACAGCCCGCTCGCGACTAAAATTACCGATGTTTTTAAATATCATTCCACATTTATGAACGATAAGACACAGCAGGCGATTACCAACGGAAACAGCCCGTTTGATTTTAGTAATTTGCGGTTCATCCGGGAACAGCGAGAGTCTAAGGGGTTAAATACCGATAAACGCCCGATGATAATAATAGCCGGGTGCGGCATGTGCGAATCGGGAAGGATACTGCACCATCTTAAAAATAATATCGAGGATTCACGGAATACTGTCCTGGTTGTGGGGTATATGGCTAAAGATACTCTCGGAAGAAGGATTGTTGACCGTGTTCCTATCGTGCGTATTTTCGGCGTTGAATACCAGTTAAATGCCGAAGTAGTTATCATTAACGCTTTCTCAGGCCACGCGGATAAGCATGATCTGCTCGCATTTACTGAAGCGTGCCTGCCGCTGACACGGGTGTTCCTGGTCCACGGAGACGAAGAACAGACAACACTGTTATCCGATACCTTTTCCCGGGAAGGTATTAACGCGTATATGCCCTTAAAGAATGAGGAAATTGTTCTTTAAACCCGGATTGTACCGGCGATTGTGGCCGTGAGGCCGGCTTAAAATTTTTGTTGCGCGATCATTAAAAATATGCTATTATTTATGCCTTAAAATAATAAATTTAAAAAGGCATTTGAGTATAAAGGCAAAGGAGTAAAGCAATGGCGGGCGGTAAATCGACACCAAAGAAAGATAAAGCAATGAAAATTTCCGGTGGAGAGATCGTAAAGACCGGACAGATACTTGTTCGGGGCATTGAATCGTATAAAGCCGGAATTAACGTTAAAGGTTTGGGAACTCTGTACGCGGCGTGCACGGGTAAAATATTTTTTACAAAGAAGAAAACAAGCAAAGGATCAGTAAAAACGTTCATAAATATTTCCCCTTTGCAGTGATACATGCGTTTCCGGCGGTGCCATGACCCTCGAAGAAAAACACGGGTATAGTTCACAAGCCAAGCAGTATTCCAATCATAAATACGCTGTTTCCATCCTCCAAACTATTTTTCTCATCGTAATTCTTTCCTTGTTTGTCGGCACGGGTGCGGCAAAAAACCTGGCTGTTATTGTTACGGGTGTTTTTACTCCTTTTTTCTTCGCGTTCGCCGTATACCTGGGAATCCTGTATTTTGTTTATTTTCTCGTTGATTTTCCTCTCAATTTTTATCAATCATTCATCCTGGAACACCGATATTTTCTGACGAAACAAAAAATCACCGATTGGTTTAAAGATCAGGCCAAGGGAGGGGTTGTATTTTTTATACTCAGTTTTATCAGCCTGTCTTTATTTTATTACGTTATGGGCCACAGTCCCCAGTATTGGTGGATAGTGATCTCGTTGTTCTGGATTTTTTTCAGTGTTGTTCTTGCTCAGATCGCTCCTGTGGTGATATTGCCGCTTTTTTTTAAATATAAACCTTTCACAGATGAGGGTTTGAAGCAAAGAATTATGATTCTGGCGGAAAAAATAGGAGTGAATGTCTGTGATGTTTATGAGATTGATTTCAGCAGGAAGACCCTTAAAGCAAACGCGGCGTTCCAGATCGGAAGG
>JAQUMS010000020.1 GCA_028717985.1 Candidatus Omnitrophota bacterium | reverse complement strand
CATAAGAATTATCAGCCCGTATTCTTTCCGGGAAGCAACCAGGCGAGCAATACGTCCGGCAATTAATTCAAAACCCGCGGCTCCGAATACAATAAACGCTACTATCCCTTCTCCGGAAAAAAACCGGTGTTTATAGAGGGCGCCCAAGAGAAAAAAACCCGTTAAAACACCAAAGAGATACGCATATTGTTTCTTTTTCATGATAGCAGACGCAATGCCGATTAAAGCGCAGGAATAAATCCCCACATGAATAAACAGATACTGCGACATTACCGGATGGACCCGATGATACAAATCCCGGTTTACAGCCTGAAAAATCAGGATCGGCAACGCAATCACTGCAGCTCCGGCAAGAGAAGCTAAAAAAAACCTCTTTTTCTGTATAAGAGCAGATACCGCAATCGCGATAAAAAAGATACATCCCGCCAGCATATGCGTGTAAAAAATCAGGCCCAATAACACAGCTGCAGCAAATATCCTCCGGGAATTAACTGCCGTAACAGCCGCCATTCCCAGAATAACTCCAAGAGAAAACGCGGTACTATTAGTAGTATCCAGATAAAAATAATAACTTGAAACCGCCAATAATACACCTCCGAACGCGAAAACGGAATTAAAAATCTTTTTTCCGAAAAACCAAACCGACATAAGGACTATTGGATACATGGCGAAATGCAAAGCACGAGCTATAAAAAGCGGAGAAAGACCGGCCTTAAACATAAACATCATGATTATATGAAGGAACGGCGGATATAAATGAACCCTCCCTACGGGCGCGTATTCCCAAAAAGCATACGGGACATACCCTCCCGCTTTTTCAAAACCAAACATTACGTCAAGATGATAATACATATCCATGAAAAAAGGAAATAATTGCCATCTAAGAACCTGGATAATAACCACAACTGCAATAATGCTCCATGCGTATAAATCCCAGGATATCCTTTTCTCGCAATCAATACTCATATTGAGCGCTTTATCGTTTGCTCTTACCATAAGCCATAACCTATGCCCTAATAATAAACTTTCATCAAACATAAACCCTGGGGAGGAGCGGTTATACCGGCTTTTTTCCTGTCTTTCGCGCGCACTATACTTTTCATATCTTTAAGTTTCCCCCGGTTGATATCCATAAGCGTGCCTACTATAGAACGGACCATATTGTATAAAAAACCGTTCGCCCGGATATCAATATATATTAAATCTTTGTCCCGGATAATTTCCACTTTGTAAACTGTCCTCACCGTATTCCCATCATGAGCCCCACTGGTCTGAAACGACTTAAAATCATGAGTTCCCACCAGGAAACGCGCTTCTTTTTTAATTTTATTGATGTCCACGGGATACGGATACCGCCAGACAAAGTTACCAAAAAAAGCCGAGGAATATGTGCGGGTGAGTATCGTATACCGGTACCATTTTGAAACGGCGGAAAAACGGGCATGAAAATCGGGAGAGACATCTTTCACGCTGGAAATAATAATATCGCGCGGTAAAAGACTGTTAAGGGAAAACTGAATCCTCGAACACGAAAACTTCGTACGGGTCTTAAAATGTGCGGTTTGCGCGCGGGCGTGAACTCCGGCATCCGTCCTGCCGGACGCGGTTAAGTTGACATGTTCTTGTAAAATCAGGTTCAGAACATTTTCAATTGTTGATTGAATAGTCTTGCGGGATTTCGAACGGCCTTTAAGGCGGAGGTGATTTTGCGTTTGCCAACCTGAATACAAAGTCCCGTCGTATTCTATGGTAAGCTTTATATTACGCAATAACATAGCTCCTAAGCTTACGATCGAGAGCTCATAATTTCCTTACGAGCTTATGAGCTCAAAGATCAATAAGCTATTGAATCAATTCCTCCGCTATCTGAACAGCGTTTAGCGCTGCACCTTTAAGCAGATTATCAGCGACAATCCATAACCACATCCCGTTTTTGACAAACGGATCTTTACGGATTCGGCCCACAAAAACCTCTCCCTTGCCTTCAACGTCTTTAGGCATGGGATACGCGTTAGTTTGTGGATCATCCTGCACAATAATGCCGGCGGATTGCGCAAGCAGCGCACGCACGTGAGCGGATTCAATAGGTTTTGATGTCTCTATATAAACGGCTTCAGAATGCCCGGTACGTACCGGAACGCGGACAGTAGTGGCGGAAATTTTTATTTTTGCGTTGTGCATGATCTTATGCGTCTCTTTTACCAGCTTCCATTCTTCGCTCGTAAAATCATTTTCGGCAAAACCGCCGATTTGAGGAAACACATTAAAGCCAAGCTGTTGGGGCATAGAACGATTTGATGTCTTAACGTGAAGATTGTTATACCCTCCTTCTGAAATAGCCACAAGCTCTTCTTTTAACTGCTCCACCGCGGATTTACCCGCTCCCGACGATGCCTGAAGAGTAGTAACAATAACCCGTTTCAACCCCACTTTTTTATAAATCGGCCATAACGCTACAACCATCTGTACGGTCGAACAATTAGGATTTGCGATAATACCTTTATGTTTTTTAATATCCCGCGCGTTAACTTCAGGAACCACCAAAGGAACATCCGGATCCATACGGAAATCGGCGCCATTATCAATTACCACCGCTCCACGTTTCACGGCTTCAGGAGCGAAAGTCACTGCCGCCCCTTTTTCTCCTTCTGTTCCGGCAAATAAAGCAATATCTATCCCTTCAAATGATTCGGGAGAAATCGCCTGAACCTGATAGGCGATACCATCAACGTGTATTTCACGGGCAGACCGGGCTAAAACCCTCAGTTCCTGCACGGGAAAATTGCGTGACCTAAGACACCGCAGCATCTCTATACCAACAACCCCGGCACCTACCACCGCGACATTATATTTTGATTTACGTTTCATGTCCCGCTCCTTAATGAGCCTGCCTTATTTCTTAGGCAGGTGAATTAACTCCGGCGGTTACAAGCAGATTTCCCCAGAAATCTGCGCAGTGTTTAACTGCCGGAGTAAATCCTTACCTGAAAGTGCCTTACTGTCGGAAGAATTTAACCCCGAAGTTTATCCTAAAAATGTCGTAGAGATTTTTAGGATGTTTAAACAAGGGGTACATCATTCTTTAATGAACCCATCATCTTTTCTTTGGCTTACACCCGGCTTTAATAGGTATTAAGCCGGTGTCTGCCTTCCTGGCGATGCGTCTGTGAATTAATTCTGAAGCCTATCCCAAAAATATCGCAGAAATTTTTGGGATGTACAGGCAAGGAATATATCTTATTCCCTGGCTCTCTGCGCAGTGTTTAACTGCCGGAGTAAATCCTTACCTGAAAGTGCCTTACTGTCGGAAGAATTTAACCCCGTAGCTTATTCCAAAAATATCGTAGAGATTTTTAGGATGTCTAAACAAGGGGTACACTATTTTTCTTATTTCAATAATTTCACAACTAAATCCCCTATTTCAGAGGTCGAATATCCCATTTTTCCCGCTGCCAAAGATTTTATTTTGCTGTTAACAAGCTTGATAACCGCCTTTTCTATTGCCTGAGCGGCATCGCGCTCCCCCAGGGTCTCAAGCATCATTCCCCCGGCACAAATAGCAGCCAGCGGGTTGATAACATTCTTACCCGTATATTTAGGAGCGGACCCTCCGATAGGTTCAAACATTGAAACGCCATCAGGATTAATATTGCCGCCCGCGGCTATACCCATCCCGCCCTGAATCATAGCGCCTAAATCGGTAATAATATCCCCGAACATATTATCTGTAACAATAACATCAAACCATTCCGGATTTTTAACAAACCACATCGTAGTCGCGTCAACATGCGCGTAATCAGTAGTAATATCCGGATATTCTTTTGACAGTTCGGAAAATGTCCTCTGCCATAAATCCCAGGCGTACGTCAAAACATTAGTTTTGCCGCACAACGTGAGTTTTTTATTCTTGTTGCGGTTACGGCAAAATTCGAACGCGTAACGAAGGCACCGTTCAACACCTTTCCTCGTATTATATGAGATCTGTATAGCGACCTCATTCTTTTTACCTTTATTTTGAAACTCACCCATCCCTTTATATAATCCTTCGGAATTCTCACGAATAACCACAAAATCAATATCCTCGGGTTTTTTATCCTTCAGCGGGCAAAAACCAGCGTTGTATAATTTTACAGGCCGCAGATTAATATATTGATCAAGAGCAAAACGTAATTTTAACAAAACGCCTGTTTCAAGGATCCCGGGTTTGACTTCAGGATGGCCGATAGCGCCCAGATAAATAGCCGAATATTTTTTAAGTTCCCGGATATCTTTATCTTCCAGCGTTTTCCCTGTTTTCAAATACCTCGTGCCGCCGAAATCAAACGAAGTTGTTTCGTATTTGAATTTAAAAATCTTTGAAGCGGCTTCAATGACCTTGAGTCCTTCATTGATAACTTCCGGCCCGGTTCCGTCTCCCGGAATAACAGCGATTTTATACATAGGACAACTCCATATTCTATTTTTTCTTTCCCTCAGCGCGGTGTTGTTTCACATAATTCATCAAACCGCCCGCTTTTACTATTTCCTGGAGAAAAACAGGAAAAGGCTGGGTATTATAGGTTTCATTTTTAGTATAGTTAATGATCATTCCTTTATTTAAATCTATCTCAAGGACATCATCGTCCGAGATTTTGTCAATATCCTCGCATTCAAGAAATGGAAGTCCGATATTAATCGCGTTCCTGAAAAATATCGCCGCGAAACTTTTTGCCACGACCGCCGAAACACCGCATCCTTTGATGGCAAGCGGAGCGTGTTCACGGGAAGAACCACAGCCAAAATTCTTGCCGGCGACGATAATGTCCCCCGGCTTCACTGAACCGGCAAAATCAGGACGAATACTTTCAAAACAATGGCTGCCAAGTTCTTTGGCGTCCGTGGAAACAAGATATTTGGCCGAAATAATATCATCGGTATTAACATCGTCCCCAATTTTATGAACTGTCCCTTTAAGAATCATATCCGCACCTGCTCTCATTACACTACTTCTTCAGGATGGGTTATCCGTCCGGTTAAAGCGCTTGCCGCGGAGACCGCGGGATTTGAAAGATAAACAAATGACTTAGGGCTCCCCATTCTTCCGATAAAATTACGGTTGGTAGTGGCAATAGCGGTTTCTCCATCCGTTAATATCCCGACATGGCCGCCTAAGCATGGGCCGCACGTGGGCGTGGAAAAAATACCCCCGGCTTTCACGAATATTTCTGCGAGCCCCTCTTTCATCGCCTGAATATAGATTTTCTGCGTGCCCGGGATAACAATCAACCGTACGCCATGTTTTATTTTTTTTCCTTTGATAATTTTCGCGGCAACGCGCAAATCCGACATCCTCCCGTTTGTGCAGGAGCCGATAACTACCTGATCAACCTTAACGTCTTTAAGCTCTCCGACCGGCTTCACATTGCTCGGCAGATGGGGACAGGCGACTTGCGGCTCCAAAGAAGAAATATCCCATTCATACACTTTTTCATACCGGGCATCGGTATCGCTTCTAAGTTCTTCCCATAACGCGCAATCTTTAGCCCCTGTTTTTTTTATCGAACCGGCGTTAAGAACTGACTTCATATATTCACAGGTAACGCTGTCCGGTTCTATGATACCGGCGCGGGCGCCCGCTTCAATAGCCATATTACTCATGGTAAAGCGCCCGTCCATATCAAGTTTTTGTATCGCAGGGCCTCCAAATTCCATAGACCGGTATAAAGCTCCGTCAACTCCGATCCGTCCGATAGTAGACAAAATATAATCTTTTCCTCCCACCCATTTCCGAGGTTTTCCTTTATACACGAATTTTATGGAAGACGGGACTTTAAACCAGCACTTGCCGTCAATATACGAACGCGCGACATCAGTCGAACCCAAACCGGTCGCGTAACAACCAAGCGCGCCGTATGTACACGTATGGGAATCGGCTCCAATCACAAGGTATCCCGGACGAACTAAGCCCATTTCCGGCAGCAGCGCGTGTTCTATCCCCATGCGCCCCACTTCAAAAAAATTCTTAATTTTCTGTTCGGAAGAAAAATCGGCAAGTTTTCGGCACTGATTCGCACTGCGGGCATCTTTCGCGGGAGCGAAATGATCCGAAACCAGAACAATTTTATTCCTGTCGAAAACATTTTTAATGCCGGTTTTCTTGAATTCTTCGATAGCCAAAGGCGCGGTAATATCATTGGCAAGAATAATATCCACACCGGCTTCAATGAATTCACCGGGATTAATATCTTTCAAACCTGCGTGAGACTTTAATATTTTTTCCGCTATTGTGTATCCCATATAACTCTTGGCTCTTATATCTTACGGAACCCCGTAAGCATTCCTTATTTAAATTTTTTTACCACAATGCTCGCGTTATGCCCGCCAAACCCCAGAGAGTTGGACATGCACACATTTACTTCACATTCACGCGCTTTATTCGGAACATAATCGAGGTCACATTCCGGATCGCGAAATTCGTAGTTAATGGTAGGCGGAACGATATTATCACGTATAGCCAAACAGCAGGCTATAAACTCAACGCCTCCGGCAGCCCCCAATAAATGGCCGGTCACTGATTTCGTGGAACTAACCATTACCGTCTTTGAACTCGCCCCGAAAGATTTTTTTACGGCAAGCGTTTCTACCTTATCGTTTAATTTTGTTGAAGTCCCATGCGCGTTGATATAGGTAACATCCGCTGGATTAATTTTGCTGTCTTTAAGCGCCCACGACATCGCAAGGGCAGCGCCATTGCCTTCAGGATCAGGAGACGTAAGGTGATACGCGTCGCATGACATACCAAAACCCGTCACTTCAGCTATAATTTTCGCGCCTCTTTTACGGGCATGTTCCAGGGATTCAAGAACTACAAGCCCGCACCCTTCCCCCATTACAAATCCGTTTCTTTCGGCATCAAAGGGCCGGCTGGCCTTTTCAGGCGCATCGTTTCTCGTAGAAAGAGCTTTGAGAGCGCAAAAACCGCCTATGCCCAAAGGAGTAATACAGCTTTCAGTCCCTCCCGCGATCATAAGATCGGCATCACCTCTCTGGATTATCCGTAAAGCCTCTCCAACGGAATGAGTACCGGAAGCGCATGCTGTCGTTATACATGTATTGGGCCCTTTAAAACCAAAGTGCATGCCGACATGCCCTGCCGCCTCGTTCACAATCAACATAGGAATTAAAAAAGGCGTTATCCTGCCGGGTCCGCTTTTAAGCAAAACAGAATGCTCTTCTTCCATAATACGCAAGCTTCCAATACCCGATCCAACCACTACGCCAAGCCGTTCCTTGTTTTCTTTTTCTAAATCCAGACCCGCGCTCTCAACCGCCTGTTTAGCAGAAGCAATGGCAAATTGAATGAATTTTTCCATGCGGCGGGCTTCTTTTTTGTTGATACCGTAATTCTCCGGATTGAACATTTTAACTTCCGCCGCGATTCTCGCGTCAAAAGCTGAAGCGTCAAACAAAGTTATCGGCCCCACCCCTGATTTTCCCGTGATTAAAGCATTCCAGAAGGTCTCAATATCATTTCCAACCGGAGAAACAATCCCTAAACCAGTAACCACAACTCTGTTTTCCTGCATGATTATATAAGCGGATAATCTATGACCGCCGGAGCGTTCACAGAAAAACCACTTGTTTAAGTGTGTTTAAGCGGTAAGCCCAGAATAACCCGGATTTCTCATGGGGTTTATACGGACAGGGTATTAAAAATTACCCCACCTTGAAGGGTGGGGTAATTTAATTACGCTTTTTCGTATGTATAAACTATTTGGCAGCGGTTTTTTCGTCTATGTATTTTATTGCTTCACCGACGTTAGTTATCTTCTCAGCATCCTCATCGGGAATCTCAATACCGAATTCTTCTTCAAACGCCATAACAAGCTCTACCGTATCCAAAGAATCAGCACCAAGATCATCGACAAACGAAGCATCAGAAGTAACTTCTTCCAATTTTACGCCAAGTTGTTCAGCTATAATAGATTTCACTTTTTCTTCAACTGCCATGTTTTTTCCTCCTTTATATATACTCTGCGTTTTTTCTGACCCTGAATTTCCATTGACTCTGTTACACCATTACCATCCCGCCATCAACCACAATTGTCTGTCCCGTAATATAATCAGCATCGGCTGAAGCAAGGAACAAACAAACATTCGCCACATCTTCCGGCTGGCCAAGCTTCGCAAGAGGAATCTGAGCCATCATCTTTTGTTTCAAATCATCAGGGAGCTTCGCGGTCATGTCCGTTTGAATAAATCCGGGAGCCACCGCGTTAACCGTAATATTTCTTGACGCCAATTCACGGGCAGCCGTTTTGGATAAAGCGATCACACCTGCCTTGGACGCCGAGTAGTTTGCCTGACCGGCGTTCCCTATAATGCCAATGATCGATGCTATATTAACTATCTTTCCAGACCGCTGTTTGATCATAACTTTGGAAACGGCTTTAATACAGTTGAACGAACCCTTTAAATTTACCTTTAAAACCGCATCCCAATCATTTTCACTCATTCTCAAGAGCAAACCGTCTCGAGTAATTCCTGCGTTGTTAATTAATATATCAACCTTTCCCAATTTGTCAAGAATTTTATTTACTCCCGTTTCCACACTTGAAAAATCAGTTACGTCGACCTGCGCGGATACCGTTTTTCTGCCTAAAGATTCGATTTCTTTACAGGTATTCTCAGCGTCCTGAAGATTAACATCCCAGATAGCAATATCAGCTCCTTCTTTGGCAAATAAAAGCGCTATAGCCTTACCTATTCCCCTTCCCGCTCCCGTAATCAATGCTGTTTTATGCTGAAGACGCATATTCTCCTCGCTTTTCGGTTATGTTTTTAACAACCGCATCCCACGTTTCTGTTATCCATTAAATTACTAATATCGTCTTTTTTCTCTATATTCGTCACTACCGCTGTTTCGTCAATCCTGCGCATAAGACCTTTTAATACCCGACCCGGGCCAAATTCATAAAATGTTGATACACCCTGAGATAGAATAAAACGCATAGAATCTTCCCATAACACACTCGACGATACCTGCTTAATCAGGTTATCTTTTATTTCGGCAGGAGAAGTCATCGGAAGCGCGGTAACATTGCTGATACATGGGATTGTTGGTTCGTAAAAAGTAATTTTTGATAAAACTTCCGCCAGCTTTCGTGAAGCGCCTTTCATAAACGAAGAATGAAACGCACCGCTTACTTCCAGCATAATAGTTCTTTTGGCACCGGCAACCTGTGCCGCACCCGCGGCATTTTGAATTTCGCTAAATCCCCCGGAAATAACAATCTGCCCCGGGCAATTAATATTTGCTACATACGTGTCGGTTTCCAAGCAGATCTTTTTGACTGATTCTAAATCTAACCCTATGATTGACAACATCTTCCCGGGATTTTTAACCGCATCTTCTTCCATGAATTCACCCCGGAGTTTTACCAAGGCAACGGCATCTTCAAAACGAAGAGCCCCGGCCACTACCAATGCGGTATATTCACCCAAACTTAAACCAGCGGCAAAACTCCCGGATTCTATTTTATGGCCGGTAACGGCTTTAAACGATTCCCAGGCGGCGACACTCATTGTTACTATAGCGGGCTGACAGTTCCGGGTCTGCTTTAACTCTTCTTCCGGCCCTTCAAAACACAATTCAGAAACCGAAAAACCAAGAATTTTGTCCGCCTGATCAAATACTTTTTTACTTTCAGGGAAATTATCATAGAGATCTTTCCCCATCCCCACATACTGAGATCCTTGTCCGGCAAATAAATATCCCGTCTTCCCCATAGATATAATCCTTATTATTTAATCGCTTCGAGTATTTTTTCGTTAAATTTACGTTCAACTTCTTCTTTGGCGACACGGATAGCATTTTTAATGGCATTTACATTAGACCGCCCATGGCCGATAATTACAACGCCGTTAACGCCCAAGAGAGGCGCCCCTCCGTATTCCGAATAATCGATCTCCTTTTTAAAGCTTTTAAAACTTTTCTTCAAAAGAAGAAAGCCCAATTTTCCACGGAGGTTTTCCTTCAGATGTTTTTTTAAAAACGCCTGCATAGTCTCTGCCAGGCTCTCGGAAACTTTTAAAGCCACATTCCCCACAAAACCGTCACAGACAATAATATCGCATGTGCCGGAAAAAAGGTCCTTTCCTTCAACGTTTCCGATAAAATTAAGGCTGCTTTTTTGGAAAAGCTCATGGGTTTCCTTCACAAAACCGGTCCCCTTGCTTTCTTCCTCACCGACATTAAGCAATCCGACACGAGGTCTGGATTTACCGAGAATATATTCTGAATACGCCGCCCCCATAATGCCGTATTGAAGCAATTGAACAGGCTTGGGGTCTATATTCGCGCCTACGTCGATAAGAAAAGAAATTCCGTGTAAAGAGGGGAGCACAATACCGATACCGGGACGTTCAATCCCGGGCAAAAGACCAAGAAGCAAACTGGCGCCGCAGACCATAGCGCCTGTATTACCCGCGCTAAAGAAAGCGTCTCCCTGCCCCTTTTTTATCATATTGAATCCGACAACAATAGACGAATCTTTTTTCCGTCTGATACTGGTGGCCGGAGATTCAGACATTGAGATAATTTCGGAAGCGGGATGAACTGAAATGCGATCCCCTTTGTATTTACTTTTCTTCAAAAGGGTTTTTATTTTAGATTCATCGCCTACAAGCCCAACATGGACGTCGTATTGTTTCACAGCGGCTACAGAACCCTCAATCACCACTTCAGGGGCGTGATCCCCTCCCATAGCATCAACTATTATCTTCATAGATATGCCTTTATAAAGAAACTCTTATTCTTTTTTGCCTTTTTTCGTTTTTTCCTTAATCTCAATAACCTGCCGGCCCTTGTAGAATCCGCATACTTTACAGATCCGATGAGGTAACTTCGGCTGTTTGCATTGAGG
>JAQUMS010000019.1 GCA_028717985.1 Candidatus Omnitrophota bacterium | reverse complement strand
TTGAATTCACATCTTCAACTATTCTTGTTGGCGTGTATCCCGCAGTATCGTTTTGGTTTATTTTCGGCATGGCGGTAGGCAGGGAAAACCAGTTGGTTACGCAAAAGTCAGAAGAAGGCAGTGTGTTATGATCCATCGCGGCGTCGCTACATTCACTCTTGATTCGGGAAAATGCCCTAAATGGCTGTTCGAACGGATGGTAAGGCTCGGCAGGCAGGTGGTGCGGGTAATTGTTTCAGAGTACGGGCCCGATGAATTGGTGGAGCGGCTTGCTGACCCGGTATGGTTCCAGTCGCTTGGCACTGTGCTGGCTTTTGACTGGAACGCTTCAGGCTTGACTACGACTTTGACCGCCGCGCTCAAAGAAGCGATACGGAGGGATGAGCGGTATTTGGGTGTTTTTATCTGCGGCGGTAAAGGCAAGACGTCCCGGAAAACTCCGGACCAAATTCAGGAGTGGGGTAATGTTTTGAGCCTGCCGGCTGTTAAGGTCAATAATCTTGTGTATAATTCCCGCATGGCGGCCAAAGTTGACAGCGCTCTTATACAAGACGGTTTTCAGATCTACCACCACTGTTTTATTTTTTCGCGCAACGGCGCCTGGGCTGTGGTCCAGCAGGGAATGAATACGGAAAATCTGACCGCCCGCCGATATCATTGGTTTTCCCGAAAAATCACGGATCTGGTCTGTGAACCTCATTCCGGGATTATAAGCCAGGTCAGGGTTCCGACCCTGGATTTGACTTCGAAGGAAAGCACTCAAACGCGGGAAGTTAGCACACAGCTTGTCCAAAACGGGTATACTAATTTAATCAAAGAAATTAAGTTATTGAATAAATATTCAACCGGTGTTTCTCAGATGGTGACCGCGGAGGCGGGAGGAGAAAAGATTACTATGCTTAATCTGGAAAATAAAGAATTTCATTCTCACCCGGTTCAGCGCGAAGATTTCTCTAAAAGTAAATACTTGGAGAGGGTTCTGAATAAAGTTTGCGACATAAAGCCTCAATCATATGAAGAGTTATTATCACAGGAAGGTGTCGGCCCTAAAACTATGCGCGCGATCGGCCTGGTTGCTGAGGTTGTATACGGTGCTAAACCGTCATACGAGGATCCGGCCCGGTATTCTTTCGCGCATGGAGGGAAAGACGGTACACCTTATGAAGTCGACCGTCAAACGTATGATACTACGATTCAGTATTTTACCCGTTTGGTGAATAAAATGAAGATTTCACCGATTGAACGTAAGTCGATTTTAACGAAATTATCGGGCTAATACTTTTTTCACCGTGTCCACCCCGGAGGTGGCACAAACCAAAAAGCTGTGCCACCTCCGGGGTGGACACGGTCAGTGAAGATGAAAATAAAAATTTATTATCAGCATACGGATAGCTCGAATGTGGTTTATTACGCCCAGTATTTGTCGTTTTTTGAAGAGGCCAGGACCGAGTTTCTTGAATCAAAAGGTTTTACCATGAAAAAACTTGCTGACCGGGGGATTCATTTTGTGGTGGCAAAGCAGTCTATAGATTATGAATCTCCCGCGTATTATGCCGATATCCTTGATGTCCGGTCGTGGGTGAGCGATTCTACGGCTGTCAGGCTTATTTTTGATGCGGAAGTCAAAAACCAGAACGGCCGTGTTGTTGCGACCGGTAAAACCACTCTGGTTTGTGTTGATGAAACGTTTAAGCCTAAGGCTTTAGGGGAAGATTTTAGGGAAAAACTAACATCTTGATGAAAAAATCTTTATACGAAAGATATGTTAAACCGCGAAGAGATCGAAAAACTTATTAAAGAAAAAGATTTGATCACGGATTATATCGACGTGTCCGTTCAGCTTACCCCAAATGGTTTTGATTTAACTGCTGCGCAAATTTTTGCCTTTGACGGCGTCGGCGCTGTTGATTTTTCCAATAAAGAACGTGTGATCCCTGAAGGAAAAGAGCTTTGTCCGTTAAAAGAAAAAGATGGTGATCGTTACGGATGGTGGCATTTACAGAAGGGCGCGTATAAGATTAAAACGAATGAAACCGTGAGTCTGCCCAAAGATTTGCTCGCTATCGCTTTTACCAGGAGTTCTCTTTTGCGAATCGGGGCTTTTACCCAGAACGGCGTGTGGGATGCGGGTTTTAAAGGTAAAAGCGAGTTTATTTTAATAGTTGAGAATCCTGCGGGAATAAAGGTTAAACAAAACGCCAGAATCCTACAGCTTATTTTTACCCGAATAAATGAAA
Source organism: Candidatus Omnitrophota bacterium (assembly GCA_028717985.1). Classification (GTDB taxonomy): domain Bacteria; phylum Omnitrophota; class Gorgyraeia; order Gygaellales; family Profunditerraquicolaceae; genus STD1-16. The sequence continues at coordinate 8,728 of JAQUMS010000019.1, read as the reverse complement.
CGCTTAACGGATACGACGGAGTGTATCAGAATAAGAAATGATTATAGTTCTTAGTCCTTACCTGTCTGCAGGCAGGGCTGTTAGCTCTTATAGAATACCCGCAATAGTTTTCTAAGAGCAAAGAGCTATAGGTATAAAAATAAAAATTATGAAAATACGAATAATAAGTATAACGATTATGTTAAGTGCATTATGGTATGCGAATGCCGTCGCTGATACTATTTATTTAAAGAACGGACGGGAAATCGAAGGTTTTATTAAAAATGAAGATTCGAACGCGGTTGAGGTGGATATAGGTTTCGGTACCGTAAAATTGCGGTGGGATGAGGTGGATAGAATAGATAAATCATCTTTGGAAGAATCGTCCGCGCTTCGTGAAAAATGGCAGCGTAAAAAAGAACGGGATGCCCGTGAACGCGAATACGGCCCTCAGCAGATCAATGTCGCGCGTGAACAGGGGCACATTATCGTGGACGCGGTTCTAAATAAAAAAGTGACTGCCACGCTTTTGATGGATACAGGCGCTTCGTATGTTGTTGTTTCTCAGGATATCTGGAAGAAACTTGGCGGCTCTGGGGTGGCGAACGAGACAGTCCTTCCTATGCAGTTGGCTGACGGAAGGAGGGTGAACGCCCGGTTGTCTACCCTTGACAGTATTTCCGTGCAGGGCGTGGAAGCTCGCAATGTTCCCGTGGCTATTCTTTCGGAGGAGGCGACGGGAAGCATTGGTTTTAAAGACGGTTTGCTTGGTATGTCGTTCCTGAACCGGTTTAATTTTAAAGTAGACCAAAAAAATAATAAACTTATTCTGGAAAAACTGGAGCGTTAAGGTGAGTTCGGTATTTGATGCGGATGTAATAACTTTGGTAGAAAAGATCCATTGGTTGGGGAACGCGGGTTTTTATATCGAAGGTCCCGATAAAATGGCGGTTTATATTGACCCGTTTAAATTAAAAAACCATATGCCGAAAGCCGATTGTATCCTTATCAGCCACGCGCATTTTGACCATTGTTCGGCCTCTGATGTTAAGAAGATTTTCCGGGATGATACTTTGTTGGCGGGGCCGGCGAAAGTAGTAATGGAACTGCCCTATAAGATGAAAGTTACCAGCCCGGGAGAGCATATTGATTTTCACGGGATCAGTATTGACGCGGTTCCGGCGTATAATCCGCACAAGAATTTCCATCCCCCATCCGATGAGAACGTGGGGTATCTTATTACGATGAACGGAATAAAAATCTACCACGCCGGGGACACTGATTTTATCCCTGAAATGGAAAATATAAAGGCGGATATAGCTATGGTGCCGGTGGGCGGGATGTATACGATGGATCCTCGCGAGGCGGCAGAAGCGATTAATCTTATAAATCCTAAAATCGCTATCCCGATGCATTTCGTGGATATTCAAAAAAAAGATGATGAGGTTAAGGAATTTCAAAAATATTGTAAAGTTGAGGTTGTTGTTAAGGCGCAGGGGAAATGAAATCATATACGGAATATATGTGGTTTAACACTAAGAACCGCCGGGAATTTATCAATATCACTTCCGAAGTGGAAGAAGCGGTTAAAAAGAGCGGGATTACAGAAGGATTATGTCTCGTTAACGCCATGCATATTACTTCGAGCGTTTTTATAAATGACGATGAAGGCGGGCTTCATAAGGATTTTGATGCCTGGCTTGAAAAGCTTGCGCCGTTCGGCAAGGAAAAATACAGCCACAATCTTACCGGTGAAGATAACGCTGACGCCCATTTGAAAAGGACTATCATGGGAAGAGAAATTGTCGCCGCCGTAACCAAAGGCAAACTTGATTTTGGCCCATGGGAACAGATATTTTACGGGGAATTTGACGGGATGCGGAAAAAACGCGTTCTGGTCAAAATTATCGGGGAATAAAATGAGGATCAAGGGGACGGAAGTCACGATTATGCACGGTGTTTTGACCGGAGCGCGCACCGATGCCGTTGTGGAAGAAACAGCCGGGAAAGACAGCGATCTATGTAATGTGTCGGTTATTCCGATTGATAATGGCACTCAGCGGTATCGTATTCAGGTTGTAACAGCCGGAGAGGGGCGAAAGCCGGATGAATGGTCTATCCGGGGGGCCTGTAAAAACGCGCTTGAAAAAGCCGAACAGTTAGGCCTTGAATCCGTAACGTTGCCTGCGCTGGGATGCGGGACATCCGATTTTTCTTCGAAGGCATCGGCGAAAATCATCTCGCAGGAAATCCTTCACCAAATTTGGGACAATGAGACAAAACTTAAGGAAATCGTAGTATGTCTTGCGGAAGATGAAGTTTTTGAGATTTTTAAAAAGAATGCCCTGGGGTATCTTGATTATATCGTTAACAAATTGAAGAGCCCTTTTTTGACTGTGGATGCCATTATTGAAGTGACGGGAGGAATTGTTCTTATTGAGAGGAGCAATCCGCCGTTCGGGTTCGCTCTCCCGGGAGGGTTTGTGGATTATGGTGAGAGCCTGGAAGATGCCGTGATCCGTGAGGCTAAAGAAGAAACAAATCTCGATATCCGGGATGTCCGGCAGTTCCATACCTATTCAGCTCCCGGCAATGATCCCCGGTTCCATACTGTTTCGACGGTGTTTATTTCCCGTGCGGATGGCTTGCCTAAGGCGGGGGATGATGCCGCTGAGGCGCATGTTGTTTCCGCGGGGAAAATCGAACATTTGTCATTCGCGTTTCATCACAAAAAAATTATACAGGATTATTTAATTTTTAAGGCGGGAGATGATCCGTTCAAAAGCGTTTAACCTTCTCGCAGTTGTTTTTCCGCGTTAACCACATCCCTATTTAATACTCTGATTGTTTCTTTTACCCGGTCTTTGACCGGGGAATCGTTGGGGATCGCGTCTCCTATTTCCCGTAAAGTTTGCACGCTCATCCTGAAATACCGCACGATTTCTCCTTCATCTGTGTCGGTGTATTGGACTATTTTGGAAAAATCAGTGCCTTGAAGCCAGTATTGCATTGCGGAAGAAAGATTAAAATACGCTTCTTTGCTGAAAGGATATATCCTCAGTTTGGATTCTATTTTGCGTATTTTCTCGTATGTTTCTTCGCATATCCGCCTGAGGCCGCGCGACTGTTTTGAAATATGCACAGCCGATTGTTCTTTCCGTGGTTCAAATACAAGCGCGGCGGCAAGTATTCCTAGTCCGAATTCGTCTATCTGCTCAAAAATTCCCTGTTCATACAATTCAGAAATAAGCAGTTCATATCCATATACGCATTTGGCGAATTGCCCTTTATCGGTAAGAAAATGGTTTTTAATATATCCCCAGTTCTTCAAAAGGGCCAGTTTTGACTGCATGAGGCGGAGCGCTTCTTTTTTCTCATACGATTTCGATTGATAAAAATGCAGGGAGCGGGGGTATAGGTTAAAAATATCTTCCTGGTATTTTTCGTATAAATTAAGGATCGTGGCGTATGAGGTGTTTAACTGGCTGGTTACTTTTTCCGGAGGTCCGTATATCACATTTTTGACTTCCTGGATGTCTATCCTGCTCAGGTTGATCCGGCAGTATACGAAGCCTTCTTTATCAATACCCCTGCGTCCCGCGCGTCCCGCCATCTGGTAAAAATCACGTGTTTTAAGAGGACGGACATAATGGCCGTAATATTTTTTCAGGCTGTCAAAAATAACAGTGCGGCTGGGCATGTTGATGCCGAGGGCAAAGGTCTCTGTGGTAAAGATCATTTTTATCAGCCGGCTTGTGAATAGCCGTTCAATTACTTCTTTGAGAGTGGGAAGCATGCCCGCGTGATGGTATGCCACTCCGCGTTTGACTAAAGGAGCCATATCCATGGCGCTTTTTTCCTGGGTAAGGTCAAACCGTTTGCATAAGGGGTCGTACATTGCCATGATCTGGTTTTGCTCAACGGGATTCAGGAACGAGAATGACATCATATCGGTAGCCAGTTCCTCCGCTTTTTTTCTGCCGAATACGAAATAAATACAGGGAAAGCCGTTTTTCCTGCGGATATATTCAACCAGATCGTTTATTTTATTGGGGTTTCCTGATGCGAGCCGTTTAGCGTAATCAATCGTGTCCACGATTTGATTCCGGACTTGGAAGGAAAAGTGCAGGGGGACGGGCCGGTTGTTTTCAATAACGGTTTTGATCGGCCTGTCGTGGATAGTTTCCAGCCATGCCGCCACTTGTTTAATATTGGGGATTGTGGCGGAAAGACAGAGAAAATTCATGTGCTCGGGCAGGAAGATGAGAGATTCCTCCCATACTGTCCCGCGTTCTATATTGTCGATATAATGTACCTCATCAAAAATAATCCAGGAAAACTTTCTCGTGCTTTCCGGTTCACTGAGCACCTTATTTCGGAAAATTTCCGTGGTCATGATCATGACCGGGGCGTCGGGATTAAGGGAAATATCCCCGGTCAAAATACCGACTTTGTCTTTAAACTCAAGTTGAAAATCGCGGAATTTCTGATTGGAAAGGGCTTTGATCGGCGCCGTATAAATGACTCCGGTGCCGTTTTCAAGGCACGACTGGATAACATGTTCGGCGATTGCGGTTTTCCCTGCTCCCGTAGGTGCGGAAACGATCACTGATAATCCCTGATTAATATAATTGATGGATTCCTGCTGGAACGGGTCGTATATCATACTGAAATTATAGCCGAAAAACAATCCGGGTGCAAATATAATCGGCCTTAAGCTCCTGAGCTGTTAAGCTCTTGAGTGTTTTGAATAACTATTGCCGTTATGGCGTATTCATAGTAAAATAAAAAATTAATATGGGATATGAAACAGCGATACAAAAAGCCTGGGAAAATTTAGGGTCGTTGTGCATTGAAAAACACGTATCCGTGAAATTTTTGGCGGACGAATATAGCGTGGATACACAAGCGCGCACGATTACATCTCTTTCCTGCAATATCCCTGCCAAGGATTATGCGGTAATTTTGATCCTGCATTACCTGGTTCGTAAATTTCACGGTTTGCCTGAATTGACCGGGGAATGGATTTCTTTTAAGGAACTGGAATGCGGGGAAAGTTATTATCCCGCGTTCCGTAAACGCGCTATTGAACCGGTTATTCGTAAATATGGAGTTAATCCCGAAGGTTTATTGGCTGTTTTAGACAGGGTACCGGCAAAGAAGGTTTTACAGGGAGATGTAGGTATTGTGCTGGAGGTTTTTCCGGGAGTTCCTGCACAGATTATCCTTTGGAAAGGCGATGAGGAATTCGGACCGGAAGCAAATATGTTATTCGATCGCAGTATCAGCGGTATTTTTTGTACGGAAGATATCGCTGTTTTAGGCGGTTTTATAGGGCATCATGTATGAAAAAAAGAATCAATAATTTAAAATCTTTCCGGCGTCTTATTATTACGCTTGTGAGCGCGGGGGTATTGTATCTGAGTTATTCATGCTCAAACAGCGGGAGATTGTATAATACCGGTGAAGGAAGCGTAAAGATCCCTTTTGGAAAATCCTACGATTACGCGAATATCCTGGTGACTCGTGTTGTTGACGGTGATACGCTGAAGCTGGAAAACGGCGAGAGAGTGCGTTTGATCGGGATCGATACTCCGGAGATTCATGAATCCGAAAAACTATACCGCGACAGCAGAAAAACAAATCAGGATGTAAAAACAATTAAGGCTATGGGCAAGAAGGCGGCGGCGTTTACCGGATCACTCGTGGAAAATAAACGTATCAGCCTGGATTTTGACGTTGAAAATCGTGATAAATACGGACGGCTTCTCGCGTATGTGTATCTCCCCGACGGGACGTTTGTGAACGCGGAGATCATACAGCAGGGTTTTGCTTCTTTAATGACGATCCCTCCTAACGTGAAACACGTTGAATTATTTAAAAAATTATATCAGGAAGCGCGGGAGAACAAACGGGGACTGTGGAAAGAATAAACAAGCTCATAGGTCTTAGTTCTTAGATCTTTGATTTGACGCCACGAGCAAAGAGCTAACAGTAAAGAACTAAAATATTTGTTTTTGAAAGGAGTTATACAATGCTGCGTTATATAACCGCGGGAGAATCGCACGGTAAAGCTTTAATGGCAATACTGGAAGGCATGCCGTCCGGACTTAAAATAAACACGGATTTCATTAACCATGAATTATGGCGGCGCCAGCAGGGTGTCGGCCGCGGTAAACGGATGAAGATAGAAAAGGACACGATCCATGTTCTGAGCGGGATCCGAAAAGGGATCACTATTGCCAGCCCTATCGGACTGCTCATTGAAAACAAGGATTCAAGCATAGAAAAGCTGCCTGATATCGTCTGCCCCCGGCCCGGGCACGCGGATTTAGCAGGGGTGTTGAAATATAACTTTACCGACGCGCGTAATGTTCTTGAACGGGCGTCCGCCCGGGAGACCGCGATTCATGTGGCTGTCGGAGCTGTCTGCAAGATGTTCCTTGCCGAGTTCGATATTTCTGTTTCAAGCCGCGTGATTTCTATAGGCGGGGCGGATAACGAGGAAGCGATGGTTGATGCCGTTGCCGGTGCCCAGGCCGAACACGATACCCTCGGAGGAATATTTGAAATTATTGTCAGCGGGATCATTCCCGGTTTAGGGAGTTATACGCAGGAGGACCGCAGGCTTGACGGGAGGTTATCCCACGCGATTATGGCCATCCCTGGAATTAAAGCGGTAGAAATTGGTTTAGGTTTTGGATACGCGGACAAACGGGGGTCCCAATGCCATGATGCTATTTATTTCAAAAAAGAGAAAGGTTTTTACCGGAAGACCAATAATGCCGGAGGCATAGAAGGCGGAATGAGCAACGGAGAAGATATTATTGTCCGCGCGTGCATGAAACCGATCTCCACTCTATTGAAACCTCTGGATTCCGTTAATATCATTACTAAAAAACAGGCGAAAGCGACAGTTGAACGTTCTGACGTCGCGGCCGTTGAATCCGCCGGTGTTGTTGCTGAAGCTGTTACTGCATATGTTATTGCCGATGCTTTTACTGATAAATTCGGCAATGATTGTCTTTCGGACATAAAAAGTTTTTTTAAAAGTTATGTGAAGCGTTTGGCGTAATGGCGGTACCGGATAGTATTAATTTTTTGTAAGAAAATCATTGTTCATACGTCTATTAAAGTATAGGAGCAGTCCTGACCGATGGCGTGTGACCTATAATCTGCGTTATTGTGCGGTATGAGGGGCGCGAAAAGCGCCCTTTGCCTTGCGAAGAGAGTTGATATAGCATGAATAATATCTATCTGGTTGGTTTTATGGGAACGGGTAAATCTTCTTCGGGAAAAGCTGTTGCTTTGCGATTGAGGTATTCTTTTGTTGATCTGGATGAACGTATAGAGAACAAAGAAAAAATTTCGATTCCGGATATTTTCGCGCACAAAGGGGAAGCATATTTCCGGCAGGTTGAAAAGGATGTTTTGGGTGAAGTTTCAGTCCGGGATACGTGCGTGGTATCATGCGGAGGTGGAATCGTTATTGACCCGGATAATATAGCGGTAATGAAAAGAACCGGGATCATTGTGTGTCTTACGGCATCGGCACAGGTCATTTTTGAACGGGTCCGGCATTTTACTCACCGGCCTTTATTGCAGGTACCTGATCCGAAAGAAAAGATTGAATCATTGCTACGCATACGGGCTCCGTATTACGCCCAGGCTGACCTGACTATTGATACGTCGGCTTTGTCGGTGGAAGAGGCCGCGGTCCGCATAATACAACAGTGTGAAATAAGGAAAAAGCAATGACATCGCGTGAAGCCTTAATAAGTCTTAATTTGACTCGCGAAATAGGCTTCCGGCGTTTTAAAAAACTGCTTGCTTCTTGTAATACGCCTGAACGTATTTTTTCTTCCTCTTTTGAACGTTTAGCCGCGATCCCGGGGATAGGGGAGAAAATCGCGAAGAAAATAGTGTCATTCCCAAAAGAGCTTCTGGACGCGGAACTGGAACACGCAGCACGGCTGAAACTTGAAATTGTCACGTTTGTTGACGACCGCTATCCGGAATCTTTGAAACAGATATATGATCCGCCTCTTGTTTTGTATGTTAAAGGCATTCTTGATAATGATGATGGTCTTCGGATCGCTATTGTAGGTTCCCGCAGGGCTTCTTTGTATGGTTTGACTAACGCGGAAAAACTCTCGGGGGATTTAGCCGAGTATGGCGTGGCCGTGGTTTCAGGGCTTGCCCGCGGCATAGATACATACGCGCATCGGGGAGCGGTCAAAAGAGGCGGGAGGACTATTGCGGTAATGGGGAGCGGTTTTGATCATCTGTACCCGGAGGAGAACAGGGAATTGGCGGAAGAAATTACGCGTTGCTGTGGTGCGGTGATCACGGAATTTCCGATAGATACGCTTCCTTTAAGGCAGAATTTTCCTTTGAGAAACCGGATTATCAGTGGTTTATCTCAGGGGGTTTTGGTGGTGGAAGCCGCGCAGAATAGCGGCGCGTTGATTACCGCGGATTGCGCGCTCGAACAGGACAGAGATGTTTTCGCGTTGCCCGGAAAGATAGATTCTCAAACGTCATCGGGGACAAACGGTTTGATACAGCAGGGAGCGAAGCTTGTGTGTTCGGCGCAGGATATCCTGCAGGAATACGGATGGGAAGAATTTTGTGAGGCTCCTGTTTCCTGCCGGACGCGGCAGAATCCGGAGCAGGAAAATGAATTGTCGCCGGATGAGGAACGGATTTTTAATCTGATCGGAAAAGAGCCGTGTGATTTTGACGAAAA
>JAQUMS010000018.1 GCA_028717985.1 Candidatus Omnitrophota bacterium | reverse complement strand
CTGATACCACAGGGATCAGGATATAACTGAAGCTTGCGATGTGAACAGCCACGCTTAAATCAATCCGGGATAAAATCAGGGTCCAGATAATAAACGTGCAGAGAACCGATGCAAGGCCAAGCCACAAAAAGGGAGACACCACAACTCCATGCAAAAATGAAAAAAAAGCACCGGCGTTACTGATGGTAAACGCCATTTCAGCGCTTACGCTTTTCTTAAAACACACATGCGTCACGGTTTCCAGAACATCTGAAAACACCAGTAACAAAAATAATTTTGCGGTAACTTTTTTCGTGGAAAACTCAGTCATATTTTTCTTATTTACCCGTTATATTTTTCTTTTCCCCGCTTTCAGAATCCTGGGCAAGGATCTGCTGGCGAAAATCATCGAACTTCTGTTTATAGTTTTCCACCGCGCGCTTATATGAACCAAGCTGATTTTCAAACGCGCGCAACCGGTCGTTCGCCTTTTCGCTTTGCGACCGGCTTAATGCTTCAAGACGAATGAAATCATCATGGATTTTTTTCGACACGGTATCCTGCTCCTGATGATACGCTTCCTGTTTCTGACGAACATCATCAATAATCTTTGAGAAAGACTCAAGCGCCTTTTTGTTATCATCGGACTGTTGACGGAGTGATGCCTGCATCTGCGAAACAGCGGCATCAATTCCCTGCTTATATTGATCCATCTGTTGGACGATAAAATCTTCCAGTTGGCGTTGATACTCCTGCAAGATCAACAGCTGCTGTTCCTGTTTTTTATATTCGACCTGCCGCTTAATCGCGTCTTCAGCTTTACGCCTATATTCGTATTCCATCAGCTGGCCTTTAACGCCCTGGGAAATTTCCTTTTGCCGGTTTGATTGAAACATAACCACGCCCCATCCGGCCATGGCGATCAGGATCAGCAAAAAAACTATTACTACATATATTTTCCCGTCTTTTTTCATATTCAGACTCCATATCTTAGAAAATACCACATCAACCCGATCCATTCATGAATCGCCTCGGTGCTCAAACACAAAGCATCAACGGAGGGAATAAACATCCGATATGTCAATTTCACAGGAGAACTCATATAATTAACCGGGACAGGAATCACCGATCCCGGCGGGAAAACTTTCTGAAAAGTTTTAAAAGACCTTTTCATGTGCATTGCCGAAGTAACCAGACCAATATGATCATATACCGCCGGAGAAAGCATCCGGCTGGTCTCATTCGCGTTTTCCATGGTAGTGCGTGATTTCGCTTCCATAAGGATATCTGCTGAAGGAACACCCAGGGATACCGCTATCTCACGCATTACATCCGCTTCAGTCCCTTTCTCAGGTTCCAGGCTTGAGCCTGAAACAACAAGGACCTGAGCGCCGCTTTGTTTAAAAACGGCAACACCTTGAAAAACCCGGGCATACGTAGTGCCGTTTGCTTCAGGATATTTCCTCAAACCGCCGGAAGGCAATAAACCTCCCCCTAAAATCACCACCGCGTCTATTTTTTTAAGTTGTTCTTCTTGTACCGGTTTAAACTGCGTTTCAAGTGACTGTACCAGTATGTTTGCCACCGGATTGAAACTTAATAGAACCGCGATAACCCAGGAAATCACTCCGCAATACCACCCCGCGCGCGCACAAAAAGATATCTTTCTGAATTTTCCAAGCATTATAATTCCACTCAGAGAAATAATCAAAATAAGCATAAGCGGAGTAACTAACGGTTTTAAAAGATCGGATATGTCCATTATAATCGAAAAATATAAAAAATTAGTAAAATATTTCCTTCCGGCTTGATTTTTTGCGGAACATATGGCATATTTACACTGAGATTAAAAGCAGCTCCTTTAAACGGAGGTCTAGCAGATAGCGGATGTAGCTCTCGAGGTTTATCACCTCCAAAAAAGGCTCGCGATACCAGCGGGCCTTTTTTGTTTATATCCCGTTTTAGCTCTTAGCTCTTAGCTCTTAGCTCTTAGCTCTTAGCTCTTAGCTCTTAGCTCTTAGCTCTTAGCTCTTAGCTCTTAGAAAACCCTAAGAACTAACTCCAAAGAGCTAAAAGCTAATGTATGCCGGTTTTCTCCCGGACATTGATCCAAAACCCGTTTACGCGTTCCAGGAGACTTTCCCCCTCAGTATCTTCCACTTCCGGACGCCGGGACAAATACGATTTAAATTTACCGGCGATAGCCTCATCGGGAACTGAATCCACCAAAGCGCACATTTTGCTTTTATCAAAAGATTTAATCAATGCGATCGCATCCTGTCTGTTCATATTTTCCCGCAAACCGAATTTTTCTCCTATAGAAGGATATTTTTTTATCATCCGGAATATTGAACCATATCGCTTTTTGAATTTTTTCTCCTCCATAACCTTCAGGGCAGAAATCTGTGAATTTTTCAGTTTGTTAAAATCTATAGCCGTAATATATGTTTTTACCAGAGATTTAAACAATGAACTGATGATTTTATCGTTTACGGAAACAGTTTCGGGCGGTAGAGTCCCTTCTCCTCCCGCCCATGAAACAGGCCGCATCAAACATAATAATAAAATTAAAAAAAACAAAGTCCGTATGTTCACTGTGCATTCTCTCCGGATCCGGCAGAAAAAGTTCCACAATCAGGCGCTTTTTGAACCGTATTAATCAACTGTCCGATACCGTCGATCTCCACTGTGACCGTGTCTCCGGGACGCATAGGCCCCACACCCGGAGGAGTCCCTGTTGAAATGATATCGCCGGGAAACAAGGTCATGATCCGGGAAACAAAAGAAATTAAATACTCTACATTAAAAATAAAGTCCGCCGTTGACGAATCCTGTTTTAATTCCTTATTCAGATACAACCGTATTCTTTTTTCTGCAGGCTCATTTTCGGTTTCAACCCAGGGGCCGACAGGACAAAAAGTGTCAAAAGACTTCGCTCTCGTCCATTGCCCGTCCTTTTTTTGCAAATCCCGGGCGGTAACATCATTTAAACACGTATATCCGAAGATATAATCCCGGGCTTCTTTTTCGCGTATGTTTCTGCACGGTTTTTTAATAATTACCGCCATTTCAGCCTCATAATCAAGCCGGCCGACACCACGGGGATACATAATCACGCCCTTATCCGCGGATAAAGAAGAAACAGGCTTCATAAAAATAACGGGTTCCTCCGGCAGTTCCATGCTCAATTCCAACGCATGCTCTTTATAGTTAAGGCCGGCAAGTATAATTTTTGTCGGAACGCTGGGCGGAAGAAAACACACTGTTTCTAAAGGGATTTCTTTTCGGGTTGCCTGTATCGAATCAAACGGGTTTCCTCGGAGAACGTGCAGTACATCTTTTTGAACCATACCCCATAGTGCCGTACCGTTCACAACCGCGCGCGCGATTTTCATGGTTATAACCAACCGCAGAATGCCAAAGCGCAAATTGTTTTCGCGTCAATTATTTTTTTATCGCGGAACATGCGCTGAATCTGGCGTTTTGAATACACGCTATGCTCAATAATTTCATCCTCTTCAATACGCCGCGTTTTCCGGATCAATTGCTCAGCTTTATAAATAATAATTTTTTCCGTGGAATACCCGGGCACAGGAACGATCTCTCCGATCCTTTGCATTTTTCTCGCTCCATAACCGGTTTCCTCAATCAATTCCCTCTGAGCGCATGAAAACGGGGCTTCCCTGCTTTTCAGGGTTCCTGCCGGAAGCTCATGAATATACTGATTCAAAACCGGCCGGAATTGTTTTAACATAATAACTTTATTTCTGGATTCGAATGGGACAATAAGAACCGCTCCGGGATGTTTTATAATATCCAATCCCGCGATAAACCCGTTCGGAAGTTTCACATCTTTATGCAAAAGCTGGATTACGTTACCTGTATAAATAAGAATATTGCTCACGCAACTCCCTTCAGATGTGCGCTTTTAATATTTAAAATAATTCGCGGGGACGGACTGCGATATATAATTAACCGCCTCAATAATACAACTTCTGATAGCTTTTTCCATCGGAGTATTGACGTAACCGGACAACCCCGCCCCCAATCCCCATTTCCCCATGAAGCCCGCCATAACCCCGCCCGAAACATCGGTCGCCTGCCCCTGCACTCGCGTCGCGGCAAGTACTTCAGACGTTGATGAATCAATAATACGGATATCAAGCGCCATATGCGCCTTATTCAAAGATCCGCCGATAACACCGCCGAGTATGCCGCTGCCGACTCCGCCGCCGCCGCCGATCCCGGCGTTCCCTCCGGACGCATTCGGCTCGAATTCGGTTACCGCGGCGGTTATAATTAAATCCGCGGTTTGAATATTCCCTCTTTGAGGGCCGCCTGACTGCGCCGCACCGGATGACGCCAACTCCTGTTCCCGCATAACCGCTTTAAGCACCTGCCTATCCAAAACCCTGAAACGATTGCTGTTCATCAAAGCAGTCACAAGCATTTCCCGCAATCCCGTCCCAATTTCCCCTGTAGCCTGTGCCGCTTTCACGTCAAAATCAGCGACGGCAATACGAGCCTTAGGACCTGAATACACAGGCAGAGCCGCGGGCCCTGCGGCAGTATTAACCTGCGCCGAAGGCGGCATGAATCCCGCGAATGCTCCCGACGTCATCATAAAAATAAAACCGACGCAACCCAGTATTTTTTTCATGTAAACACCCTCCTTACACACTCACGGATCATATCTGTCCAGAACCCTTAAAATCCCCATACCCTATGACCTATCACCTATAAGCTATACATCAACTCATTCTTCACATGTAACGGAATCTCCAACGCGAAGTTTAAATTTATCCGCGAAACCTGCTTGTACTTCAAGGACATATTTTATTTTTTGATCCGGCGAAAAAACCGGACAAGGATCATTTTCACACGGCGGAGCGTTCCGTGTAATATCTACGATTTTTTTATCCGTGTTGATCCAGATCAGATCCAGGGGGAATTTCATATTTTTCATCCAAAAGCTATACACGTCTGCCCGCTCAAACACAAAAAACATTCCCTCGTTCTCGGAAAGAGATTCTTTAAACATCAAACCTTCAGCCCGTTCCTGTTCGGAAGACGCAATTACTGCATTCACACAAACATTCCCGATGCAGACCTTTTTTGCCGAAGGAGCCGCACAGGCGCCTGAACCTAAAAACAGCACACCGATAATAAAGGGGAAAAACCTGCTTTTCATATGGGGTAAACGGCGTTATTCCAATTCCTTGGCCTTTTTGTCTTTTCTTTCTTCGAGGACTTTAGCGGCAATTTCGGAAGGAACAGGAAGGTATTTAGCAAATTCCATGGAAGCATTCGCCCGCCCGCTGCTTAACGAACGGAAAATCGTAGCATATCCGAACATTTCCGAAAGAGGAGCTTCTGAAGTAATTATTTTCTGATTGCCTTTAGTCTCCATACCCATGATCTTACCGCGCCGGGAACAGATATTGCCGACAATCGCGTTGACGTATTCTTCAGGAGTCACGACTTCCACAGTCATGTACGGTTCAAGAAGAACAGGGGCGCACTGCATAAAAACCCTCTTAAAACACTCGATAGAAGCGATCCGAAACGCGATTTCAGAAGAATCAACTTCATGATATGAACCATCCTGCAAATCAACGCGCACGTCCACTACCGGATACCCGGCATACGGGCCGTTCTTGATAATAGCGTTCAGCCCCTTCTCTATCGCGGGAAAAAATCCACGCGGTATAGCGCCGCCTTTTATACTATTGACGAATTCAAACCCCTTCCCGACATCCAAGGGGGTTATTTCAAATACAACATGGCCATATTGGCCGCGGCCGCCGGACTGTTTAATATGTTTATATTCTCCCGAACCCTGCTTCTGGATTGTTTCCCGGTAGGCAACCTTTGGCTGGCCTACAATCGCGTCAACGCCAAATTCGGTTTTCAATCTGTCAACGATAATTTCAAGGTGCAATTCCCCCATCCCGGTAAGAAGGGTTTCTTTTGTTTCCTCGTCGGATTGTATCTGGAACGTAGGATCTTCATCGGCCAATTTTGCCAGCGCCCGGCCGAGTTTATCCTGGTCGGCGCGCGTTTTCGGCTGGATACTCAATGAAACAACCGGAGTGGGAAATTGTATTGCCTCAAGCAAAATTTTATTATCCATATCGCACAGCGTGTCCCCGGTAATCGTATCCGAGAGCCCTCCCAAAGCAACGATTTCTCCGGCATAAGCGAATTCGCGGTTTTCCCTTTGATTCGCGTGCATTTGCAGGATCCTGCCCACGCGTTCCCTTTTATCTTTTGTAGCATTATAGATATACGTCCCGGTCTGCAGAGCTCCCGAATAAATCCTGGCATACACCAACTTTCCCATATGCGGATCAGACTGAATCTTAAACGCGAGGGCGCTGAAAGGTTCGTTAAATACCGGTTTCCGCTCAATAATAATTTCGCTGTTGGCCACGTCATGGCCTTTAGTTGGCGGAAGATCAAGAGGAGAAGGCAAATACAACGATACCGCGTCAAGCAGTTTCTGAACCGCTTTATTTTTAAATGACGCCCCGCAGGTAACCGGAATCAGCTTATTGGCAATCGTACCGGAACGAAGAGCTTTAATTATTTCATCGGCAGAAATCGTTTCCGGGGATTCCAGATATTTTTTCATTAATCCATCGTCAAAAGCGGCGGCTTTTTCAAGCATAATGTGACGGTATTTTTTCGCAGGTTCAAGCATTTCCGGGGAAATTTCTTCCACCGTAAAATTCTGTCGGGTTGATTCCCCGCTGTACATATACGATTTCATCTCCACAAGGTCAACTATCCCCTTGAACTGATCTTCCGCGCCGATAGGTATCTGTATCGGCGCAATATTAGCTCCCAGCTTTTCCTCTATATCTTTCAAAACAGCGAAGAAATCGGCGCCGGTGCGGTCCATTTTATTCACGAATACAACCTTGGGCACGCCATACTTGTCAGACTGCCGCCATACGGTCTCCGATTGAGGCTCAACCCCTCCAACCGCGCAGAATACCGCGACTGCTCCGTCAAGCACGCGAAGGCTTCGTTCTACTTCCGCCGTAAAATCAACATGACCGGGTGTATCAATAATATTAATCCTGCAGTCGTTCCAGAAACAAGTCGTTGCGGCCGCTGTTATGGTTATACCGCGTTCCTGTTCCTGTTTCATCCAGTCCATTTGGGCTTTCCCATCATGGACCTCCCCTATTTTGTATGATTTTCCTGTATAAAACAGGATCCGTTCCGTTGTTGTTGTCTTGCCTGCATCTATATGCGCCATAATACCGATGTTACGCACCCGGTCCAGATTAAAACTGGGAGGAGGAATATATCCTTTTTCTTTTTTTTCTTCTTCGGCTTTACCTTCAAGAGTTGGCGCTTCCGCAGGCGGGACTTCCACAACAGGAGCTTCCGCAGCAGGAACTTCTACCGGCGGAACTTCCGCGGCTGGGACCGCCGCGGATGGAACGGCATCCGGCGCTCCAGCCGCAGGAACCGGAGCAAGAGTTTCTATTGGAGGAAATACGGGTTCCTGCACAGAAGAGGTTTCAGACACACCAGCATCCGCGGTTTTGGGCTGTTCCGGAGGAACAGCAGGAATTTCCGGAGATTGAACAGGCGGAGCGGACGGCATCTCTGCCGGAACAGACGGCGGTTCCTCACAGGATACAGGTTCTTCCGTCTTTAAAGGAACAACCGGCTGAATATCCACGGGGTTCTGTTCCTGCGCAGGTTGTGACTCCTGAGAAGAAACGGGAACCGGCTCAACGGGCTTCTCCACAGGCGCAGGTTCCTTGGCCTGAGATTCGGAAGCAACAACCGGAAGAGGCTGGGATTTTATGCGTTCTTCCAACTCCTTGAGCTGGCTGCGCAAACGGATTTTTTCATCTTCAGCGGCTTTTAATTTATTCTGAACATCATCTAATTCCGACTCCACCGCGCCGAATTCATCATTAAGCTTGTTAAAATCCTTTTTCGGGACCCACTCGCTTTCTTCTTTTTCGCGCTTCATCGACTCGATCGCGTCGGCATACTCTCTCGAAGCTTTCACCTGTTCCTGAAAATCCTGGGATATTTTTTCAACCTGGTGTTTGAGGGTTTCGGATTTATCGGTCAGCTCTTTCCTTTCATTTTCCAAAGCCTGAATTTTTTCGTTCAAAACACGCATATCGCGGGCTAAATCGACGTTTTTGGAAAACTCAACCGTTAAATCTTTTTCTTTCTTAAGCAATTCTTTTTCCAGAAGAGAATGTTTCTCCTGAACTTTTTTAAGGATCTCGTCGCTTTTCTGCACCCAGTCTTTCGACTTAACAACTTCGTCTTTTAACGACGCCTCCCGTTTTTGAATTAAATCATATTCTTTTTCGAGATTCGTATTGGCGTCACGGAATTTTTCCAATTCGCCCTTAAGGCTGGAAATCTGGGCCTGCAATTTATCAATCTTCATATCCCGGAGGGAAATCTGAGGAGTTACCGCCTCTTTGGGAAGCTTCTCACGTTTAACACGGGGGATCCCGCCGGTATCCTTTTCTTTGTCGGAAAGAAAAACAGCGAGAAATGTCATCGCGGCGATAAAAACGAACAACCCCCAAAAAAATAATGAATGCATACCGCCCTCTATGTTATTTCTGCTTCAATTTTTTTAATCAATGCGTCCGTTTCCTTCAGCAAAGGCATAGGAAGTAATTTCTGCGTCTCTATTTCCTGTTTAATGGTCCGTAATACGCCGAGGAACCTGCGTAATGACGCCGTTTTTTTCTTTTCCCGCGCTTCTTCAGGGTCAAGTTCTTCACGCTGGCGGATCATACTCGTTAAATCTTTTTTAACCTCTTTGACATCTTTTCCGTTTTCCAGAACGTCTTTTTTGATCGAGGTGTAATCGTCTTCATCGAGGACTTTTTTATTTTTGGCCAGGCGAAGGGTATCCACCGCTTCAAGACTCGGTATCGCCACCACGTTTTCCGGATTTTGAATAGTATTTTTAAGGTACTCCGGCTCTTCTTTTTCCAGAAAATAATAGGATCTGAGCAATTTCATTACCGTAGGCTTCTTAATACCGATCTCTTTGGCGGTATACGACTCAAACTGCGCATACCCCCACCCTTTATATAATTTGTCTTTCCAAACAGTATACAAGACCTGGCCGAGGTCAACCCAGGATGTCTTAAAACTCTTCACCTTATCAAGTATTTGATACCGGAGAGAATCCGGTTCCACGCCTTTCATGCGCTCTTCCAGGCTTTCTAATGAATTCGTCCGTGCTATCATAATTTATTTTCCCCTTTATATACGTTTGGTATCACCGCAATCAACACACGCTCTCTGTCAGGATTACACTGAAAACAAGAAATTTCCCGCACCGTTCCCGGAAGAAAAATCCGGACGTTAAAATACTATCATAACCGGGGTTAAGTTACAATAAGTTTCTGCGAGTTTTACGAAGACAGGACAACAGGAGCGAAAAAAAGTTGCGGAAGGTCAAAAATGGGATTTTAAAAAAGCGGTATATAAATTTTACTGTATGATTTCAACGGTTTCCTCTTCAAGGGCTTTATCCAACATCGTGTTAAGGATCGCTTCCTGCTTCTGCCGCAGTAATTCCGTCTCCGCATCTGAACGGGCTTCCGTAAACGGCATCGTAACCGGGCCCCTTTTGTCGGTAAGCAAAAACATATACAAAACATTATTGATAAGCACGGGGCCGGCGACACCGTTTTTATCTTCTTTCATCAGCATATGTATGATTTCAGGAGCTTCTCCCAAACCCGGGATATAGGTATCGCCGTCTTCAATCCATTGCCCGACGCGCACGCCGTTTCCATCCCCTAATTCCAGCACTGCTTCCGCTTTTTTATTTTCATCCTTTAATTCTATATACGCTATTTTAACCGCTTCAGGCCTTACAAATCGCTCCTGATGAGTGCTGTAGAAATGTTCGATTTCCTGTTCGGAAACAGCCATTTTATCCTTAAACTCTTTTTCCACAAGCTGCTGTAATACCAATTGTTTTTCCGCATCCTTTAAAGCGGTTGTAACCGGCTCCGCCTTATCAAGCCCAAGGGTTTTGGCTTTAGCATACAAAACTTCCGTCGCAATGTAATCCCTGATAAATTGCTTTTTGCGGGCATCATCCTGCAGGTCTTTTTTCATCCACTCCGGCATACCGGCAATTGCCTCATTAATTTCCGATTCGGTAATCTGCCTCTTTCCTATTCTGGCAATAACCTTCCCGGTATCGGGGACACGCTGATCATCACCCGTGACAAAACCTGAAGATGGTTCTTTCAACTCATTCGTAGCATCACGGGGTTTCCGGGTCCGCGCGAAGCGAAGAGACAATTCTTTCCGCGCTTCCGGAGTCTCGAATGCAGGGGAACCGCGAAGCTCTTTTTTGTGCTCTTCTGTTTTTATGTCCCGCGGGATAGACCCGGTCATTGCCTGTGTGCCCGCTGAACCGTTATAAAGGGAAGGCTGATGTTTCGCGTTGAATAAAACCCGCCATTGAAACACTGCCAGCAGGCCCGCTACAGCTAAAATACTAAACACGATACCATGCGTCTTTTTCATAAAAATAGGCTTTACTCTGCGAAAGGAAAACAGAAACGCGGTTACGAAAATGGATATTTTTTGCGGCGTTCTTTCACGAACATGCTTTTGTTAAAACTCTTCTGAGCGAAATCTTTTAATTCGGCGGCAATTTGAATTACCTGGGCGGGATTAATAAATTTATAGAATTCATTTGTAGTCGCGCCAATATGCATTCTCACATAGGGGACGTTGATGACATCCCCTTTTCTGTTTTTGACCACTATATGTCCGCGCTGTTTATCCTCAAAATCATAAAAAGAGATCACACCCGAATCAAATTCATGGATAAGCGTCTGGCATATTTTATCCACGCTTTCGTGAGAACTGATAAAAACGAATTCATCACCTTGAGGATGGGCGATAAAATCAGACGTGGTCCCGAGTTCTTTAAGGGTATCCTGAATCAACGAACTTGTAAAACGCAATATATCATCCCCCCGTTTGAACCCATAGCGCTGATTATACAGTTTAAAAT
>JAQUMS010000017.1 GCA_028717985.1 Candidatus Omnitrophota bacterium | reverse complement strand
CTTAATCACAATCCGTTTATACTCTTTTTTCAATTGCTCCAATGAGTGCCTCCAGACCTTCTTTATGCAACGCCGATATGGGATAGATCTTTTTTTTCACGGCTTGTTTAAAAAGCCTAAGATTCTCCGCCGACGCTTCAATATCCATTTTATTGGCAACCAAGATCTGTATTTTTTTGGCGACTTCCTTACTGTAATTTTTCAACTCACGGTTAATAACTTTAAAATCCTCAAGAGGATCACGGCCTTCACAGCCGGACATATCAATCACATGAACAAGTATTTTGGTACGTTCAATATGCCGCAAGAAACGATCTCCCAGCCCGCGGCCGTGAGAAGACCCTTCTATCAAACCTGGAATATCAGCGATAACAAAACGGCTCTCATCGGTATTGACAACTCCCAAAACAGGCGTTTGAGTAGTAAACGGATACGCTCCGATAGCCGGATGCGCGTTTGAAACTTTTGAAATCAACGTTGATTTTCCGGCGTTTGGAAAGCCCACCAAGCCGACATCAGCGATAAGTTTTAAATCAAAGATCAGTTCCCGTTCTTCGGGTATTTCAGCCGGAGTCGACTCAGGCCGGTATCGATTCCCTAACCCGCCTTTTCCTCCCCTGGAAACAAGCAATTCTTCCTTATCATGATCCAATGTTCCCAGTATGCAGTCGGTTCTCACATCCTTAATAATAACCCCGCAAGGGACACGAACAATCAAAGGAGGCGCATCTTTACCCGCGGACCCTTTACTGGAACCATCGCCGCCCTTATGCGCGTAAAAATGACGGTTATATTTAAAATCAAGCAGCGTGCGCAGATTCCGGTCGGCACGGACAATGATATCTCCGCCCTTACCGCCGCTTCCGCCGTCGCGTATGCCATCCCGGGTATATTTATCTTTATAAAGGCTGTTGCAGCCTTTGCCTCCCGGCCCGCCCTTAACAAAGATTTTTACCTGATCTATAAACATCTTCTGCTCTTTGATCTTCGCTCTTTGGTCTTGGCTTTTACTATTTCACTAAGAGCTAAGAACAAAGAACTAAGAACTATATTATCCAACAGTTATTGCTTTAATTCTTAATTTGGTTAATTGCTGGCGATGACCTTTTTTCCAGTGGGAAGATTTACGCTTACGGTATTTGAATGAAATAACCTTCTCCCCTTTGGTAGCGCCCAGCACTTCGGTAACTACTTTTGCTTCTTTCACGAACGGCTGGCCGATCTGAACATCGTCCTTTTCCACGGTTAAAAGAACATTATCAATTACAAGCTCCGAGTCTTTCTCGGCATCCTGTTTTTCAACTTCAATAACATCCCCTTCTTTCACGTTATACTGCTTGCCTCCGATTGCGATTATCGCGTACATACTCTTTTCTCCTTAATGAGCCCGCCAAAGATTCAGTGGCGGGCGAATTAACTCCGGCAGTTACAAGCAGATTTCGTCAGAAATCTGCGTAGTGTTTTACTGACGAAGCAGTTTATTTCCTTAATGAACAGACACTTTATGGAACGTTGTGAACATAAAGCGTAACCACTATTTAACCCATAAGTACAAACTTATATTATATAATATAAAAACAGAGGGTCAAGGAAAAAATAAACCCTCAACTGCTGTTCCGACAGGCAGGCTTATACTATGGTAACATTCTCGATATGCAGCGAGGGATTAGAAACTATGTTTATTTTTGCCCTGAAGCGGCGCTCGGTCATTCGAACACTCTCTTTATCCTTCAAAACCTCTTCTGCGACAAGAGGATGCAAAGTTACCGTCACTTCCTTCAATTGTTTTTCATGTAAATATCTTTTCACTTCTTTTAAAGCGGTGATCGACATCGTCAAAGGAGACTTAACTTTCCCCCTGCCCTGGCAATACGAACACGGTTGAAGAGCGAGTGTCTGAACAGTATTATGCACGCGTTCACGAGTCATCTCCACAAGGCCGAACTTACTTATCCCAAGAATATCATATTTTGCCTTATCTTTGTTTAATTCCTGCCTCAGAACGTTAAAAACTTCACGGCGATGACCTTCCTTTTCCATATCAATAAAATCAATAACGATAATCCCGCCCAGATCACGGAGTTTTAACTGGTGAATAGCTTCTATGGCCGCCTCGCAATTGATTTTAAATGCCGCTTCCTCCTGCACCACATTCTTTTTATACCCTCCGCTGTTAACATCTATGACCACCAAGCCTTCAGTCGGCTCTATGATAAGATACGCCTTGGACTTCAGATAAACCTTGCTTTCAAACGTTTGGGTGATCTGTTTTTCTATGTTTTTCTCCAGAAAAAGGTCCTGCCCTTCATAGAATTCCACTTTACGGGACAAATACCGCATAAACGTTTTCATAAAACGCTGGATACGGTAATATTCCGGTTTTGAATCAACGATCAAACGTTCCACATCATCGGTAAAAGAATCTCTGATCATTCGAAGCGTCAGGTCGTATTCTTCATAGCTGAGAGCCGGAGCTTTTTGGCGGCGGATCGCCCGCTCAAGACGCTTCCATAATTTATACAAAAATGCCGCGTCCCGGATAATTTCCTGTTTTGTCTTGCCTGAAGCGGCTGTCCTCACGATAAATCCGACGTCTTTCGAGAATTTCAGTTCGGACAAAGTCTGTTTAAGGCGTTTGCGTTCGTCTTCATCATCTATCCTGCGGGAAACACCGACCTGACGTTCCTGAGGCATTAAAACAAGGTATCGGCCTGCGATTCCCACATGGCAGGTTAAACGCGGCCCCTTTGTCCCAAATGACTCCTTCACGACCTGCACAAGAATTTCCTGGCCTTTCTTAATAGAATTCAAGATAGTAGACTTGGCTTCTTTACCTTTTTCCGGCTTTGGAACGGCAATACCGCAGGAGTTAAACTCTTCTCCGTCAAGAGAATCAAAATAACTCTCAATTTCGGAAATGTACAAAAACCCTTTTTTAGGCAGGCCGATATCGACAAACGCTCCCCCGATAGACGGAATAACCGCGTCAATCTTTCCTTTGTAGATATTTCCCACAATAGTCTTTTCTTCGGGGCGTTCAACGAAAAACTCGTCTAATCTCCCGTCTTGAATAACCGCAACTCTTTTTTCCCGCGCTTCAACATTGATCAAAATTTCTTTTGCCATACGCTTTCTTCCTTTAATTAAGTGGGTAAAAATTTAATTTTAACTTCCTTTAAAGTTATCCCTTCAGGAAGTTGTTCCTGTAATTTTGTTGTAAAACAAACCTCGTTCATTGGTTCCCGCAATATAATTTCCGCTTCTTCGCCTTCACTTTCAACGCCCAATTTTATAGCCCGCTTAATGCTAAACTTCGGATGAGGGTTAAATCCTTCCGTCATTTTAAGCGGCAGATCGGCCCTGCGGAACGCCCTTCCAAACATCCGTAAAAGATCCAGATGGGACGTAAAACGGATAATGCCTTTTTTTGTGAAACAAAATGCGGCTTTATACATGGGTCAGACAGTTATTCCTTTTTTAAGCAGTCTTCAGGGACTAAAGCGCCTCCGGTCGTAACCGTAAACGTCCTTTTCCCGGTAAGATTACAGATCAAAGGCGTGGCCACACACTGATACCCCGTGGGGTCAAGCCGCGGGCACGCGAAATAATACCCCTTGACCGACGATTGAGTCACATAGCTTTTACTAAGATACGGAGGGGTCGTTAATGTCAGAACGGACAAGTTTTCAGGGAAAACGCCTTTTTTATCACGGGAGTAATTATCGAGGGCCGTAGATATCGAGTTCAAAACCATTTTCGCGTATGATTCGTTTTGCGCGATATGGAATTTAATAAACTGATCTATGGCACTGCGCAAAAACAACGCGGAAACCGCGATAATAATCATAATCACAAGAAAACTTCTTCCCCGGCGGTTCATGTATTCCAGCTCCTCACCATTATATCTTATAAATCTTCTGATCCACAATATTCTTATAAATGTTACGCGTGTCAAAAATACACCGGGCCTTTTTCAAAATCGCCCCATAATCAATAACGGAATGATCCGTGGCAATGACCACACAATCATAGGTGCTGATCTTATTTTTAATATCGGCGGAAACAAGATCAATAGAATTAAATTTTAGAAATGGGATCAGCGGATCATAATACGATACCTCTTTTGCTTTTACAGACAATAACTCAATTATATCAAGAGCCGGCGACTTTCGTAAATCCTTAACGTCTTTTTTATAGGTTGCCCCAACTACCAGAATATGCGAATTTTTCAATTTTTTCCCTTGCGCCAGTAAGATTTCCGATACCCGTTCCACGACATATTCCGGCATGTACGTGATGACCTGCGAAGCCAGTTTGATGAATTTTGATTTAAACCCGAATTTACGGGCTTTCCAATACAGATACAGAGGATCTTTAGGGATACAGTGCCCGCCGACTCCCGGACCGGGGTAAAACGCCATAAACCCGAACGGTTTTGTTTTAGCCGCATCAATAACTTCCCAGATATCTATTTTCATCTTATGGGCCATCATCGCCAATTCATTGATCATCCCGATATTTATCAGTCGGAACGTATTTTCAAGCAATTTAACCATCTCAGCGACCCGTGCGGAAGAAACCGGCACAATCTTGTGAAGAATAGTTGAATAAATCGCTACGCCCCGGCTGGTTGCTTCGGGAGAGACTCCTCCGATGACCTTAACGATCTTATGGAGCGGGAACTGCTCATTTCCCGGATCAATGCGTTCGGGAGAAAAACAGAGGAAAAAATCCTTACCGTGTTTTAAAGTCCCCGATTCCAACAAGGGAATAATAACTTCATCCGTTGTCCCGGGATATGTGGTACTTTCAAGAATCACCAACGCGCCTCTTTTCATATTCAGGGATATGGATTTAACCGCGCTTTTGATATATGAAATATCCGGTTCATGCTTTTTCTTAAGCGGAGTAGGAACACAGATAAAAATAACATCAGCCTCGGGCAAAAAACGAAAATCCTGTTCCGCCCTGAACTTAGTATTCTTAAGTACCTTTTTTAAATCCGCGGAAGGCACATCGGTTATATAACTTTCCTGTTTTTTAAGGCGGGCTATTCTATCTTTATCAAGATCAATGCCCATACAGCTAAAACCTTTTTTGGCAAATTCTATAGCAAGAGGAAGCCCGACATACCCTAACCCCACAACCGCAACAGTAAGTTTCCGATTTCTCACTTTTGCTTCAAAATCCTTGATTGTATTTTCCATCCTCCGACTCCTTAATGAGCCCGCCAAAGATTTAGTGGCGGGCGCCTGCCTGCCGGTAGGCAGGAATTAACTCCCTACGGTGTTTGAGATCCGGCTTTGGGAGCGTTATAACTCTGATTAAGATTCACTTCCATTTCCGGAAACGCTTTAAGCCTAAAAATAAGCCATATTTCATTCCCTATATCTTTTTTAACATTATACATCACGCTCATATCCCAGCAATGCAAATCCCTGGTCAACGAATATTCCTGTTCACGAAATCCGTGTTTTACCGTATCCAGCTTAGTGAATTGATACCGTTCATACAGGGAAGCCTTCCATTTAGGAGTCAGCCGCCAGCCGGTATTAAACGTTAATTCATTGCCGCCTTTATGCTGAACACGTTGTCCAATACCGATTGTGCGTTCCGGCTGTATCGTAAAATTCCAATCGTAATTAACGCCGGTAAAATAATCATATCTATGGCTATACGTAGCATCCCCGGCAAACCGCATCCACGAATAGGGCAGCAATTCGAGTTTAAATAAATAATCTCCGAAACTGCTTCCGGTACCCCCTTTTGGCTTAAAAGAATACGGGCTGCTTACCCGGAAATCCGCGATATCCACGGATTGGCCCTGGCGTTTCGTCTGAAGTTTATTCGACAGCTCAAGAGTAGCTACATTACTGGATGAAATCGAATCAACAGAATCAAACTGCATTAATTTATTGCTTGGCACCGTGGGAGCATGATTATACGCGTAATTGATAGTCGGCGTAATAACATGCCGGAGTCTATTGATATCCAAACCCATAAAATTTGTCTGCGCCTCAAAAGTACGGTAAAATTTAGTGCTCAAGTCAGCCCCGGTATAAAAAACCGTGCGAGGCCGGCCCCAAACGGATTCATCATACACATTCTCATCATAGAATGTCTGCCTGCTTGCGACAAACGGCGTAATACCTATAAACGCAACACGAGTCGGCACAGAAATTCTATTGGTAGTATCCACGCGCTGCATATTCAAATCCTCAGGAGAAGGCGCAGCATATTTATACGTATAGTCAACGTACTGGCTGTTATTCTGGAAATAAAACGGGCTTTCCCCCATTTGAGTGCTCGGCAAACTGTAATCAATCTCAGGAAGTTTTTCAAGCTGAGTATACCAATTGTTAATTCTCTTCTGAACCAGAAAATCAAAACTTGAATAGTTAAAATTATGATGCAACAATGAATACGATAACGGCTGAGAATCCTTATCGTATTCCTGCTGAAAATAATCCTTCAGGAAATTATGATCAGACCCCAAAAGAGCCCGTTTAGAATCAGTGATCTTATAATATTCGTTTGTAAGAGTTGTCCTATCATCTATATCCCACTGATGCCTCCACCTGATCAAATACCGTTCAAACTTGTCAAAAGTCCCTTCAGGCTGATTTTTATCCCGTTCCTGGGTATAATAAAATTTCAAATCGCCTTTACCCACAGAAGGTGTCTTATAGTTTACGCCGAAACCCTCCGCCATCCCCCACTTCTGACGGTAATCGGCATACAAACGGCCGGTGACTCCCGGACCCAAATCATACCGGTAATTACTCAGAAGATACCCGCCCCATCGTTTGCTGTATCCGGGAGTAAATTGATACCGTGACTTTTTGGTTTTCAAATCCCTGTTCATAACGGGCAAATATGCGACTGGGACCTTGCCAAAATAAAACGTATCATTTTTAGTCCGCATCCTGTCTTTGGGAATCACATCCAGAGTTTTACATTTTATACCGTAATGAGGATGGTCAAAACTGCATGTCGTCGCGTGTCCATTCGTGCCGATAAACTGATTTTCGGCAACTTTTTCCAATTTTTCCGCTTTCCCGTAATACGGTTCAGCCCGGAATTCACCGTTGATTATCGATCCAACTTTCTTGTCGAAATTATAAACGATCTTTTCTCCTTCGAACACGCTCTGTTTATCCTCTATACGCGCATTACCCTCGGCAACAGCATCCTTGGTCTGCATATTAACCGTCAATTTCTTACAGCTCAGGCGGGTACCCTTGTAAATAACTTCCACATTCCCGGTCGCGGTCACCTCACGGTTATCGGTTGAATATTCAACAATATCCCCGTTTACAATAATAGGCTCATCAATGGGCTTTTGAGGCACAGATTCCTGTCCGGCCGCAAAACCGGAAACCGCGCAGACCAGAAACACAACCGGTACTGTGAAAAATAAACTTTTTTTGAGGAATTGCGCGTTCAATAAATTCATATATTAGCGGGCAGAAGAAACTTTTTGGGTCTGGATTTGCGAAACCTTTTCCCAATCCTTAAGAAAACGCTGAATACCAATATCGGTAAGAGGATGCTTAATAAGCTGTTCAATTACCGCGAACGGGACCGTCGCGATATCCGCCCCGATCTTTGCCGCTTCCACGATATGCATCGGATTCCGCACTGAAGCAACAATAATCTCGGTTTTAAAATTATAATTGGAGTAAATAAGTTTAATGTTCCGGATCAAATCCATCCCTTCCTGGCTGATATCGTCAAACCTGCCTATAAACGGCGAAATAAAATCAGCCCCCACTTTCGCGGCGAGCAAAGCCTGTGAAGGAGAGAAACAAAGTGTCACATTGGTTTTAATACCTTCGCGAGACAAAACACGCACCGCTTGTAAACCTTCTTTAATAAGCGGGATTTTCACAACGATATTTTTCGCGATACGCGAAAGTTTCCTCGCTTCAGAAACCATCTCTTCCGTTTGTAAGCTGATGACTTCCGCGCTTACGGGACCGGAAACCAGCGCGCATATTTCCTCAAGTAATTCCGTCATGGAGCGGTTTTCTTTCGCGACCAATGTAGGATTAGTAGTCACCCCATCGACAATCCCCATACTTACGGCTTCTTTTATTTCCCTGACATTGGCGGTATCTATAAATATTTTCATTTTTAATCTCCCTCCTCATACGAATTTTACGCATAGCCTCAAAAATTAACACACACCCGCATGCGGCGGAAATATTCCTGATACGGCTAAAAACTTTCCCGCACCAGCAATCCGGCGCCTATCATTCCGGCATTATTTCCTAATTCCGCTTTTACTATTTTCACATGCTTCGCCTGCACAGGCATTGCGCGCCTCTTCACGGTATCCCTGATAGAATTAAACAATACCGGGCCGGCTTCAGCAACGCCGCCGCCTATGACTATACAATCAGGATTCAACAGGTTAACAATTCCCGCAAGAGCAAGACCAATATGCCTACCCGCATATTGCCAAACCTTTATCGCCCTCTGATCGCCTTTTCGTGCCAAAGAACTTATGTATTCCAACGGATAATCCTTATGAAAGATATTCCGGGATAAATCCATAATTTTATTATTACCTACATACGATTCCAGGCAGGCAATTCCTCCGCAATTACAACGCGGGCCATTCTCGTTAAGCGGCATATGCCCGATTTCTCCCGCGACAAACGATGAACCGCGAAACAAACGGTTTTCAATAATGATCCCCCCGCCGACTCCGGTTCCCAAAGTCAGGCATACCGCGTTACGTGAATTCCGGGCCGCTCCCTTGCGATGCTCGGCAAGCGCCATCAGGTTCGCGTCATTATCAATACATACTCTGAATCCTGATTTTTTTTCGAGGATTTTCTTGAGGTTTACGTTCTTCCATCCCGGGATATTGGGAAAAAAATAAACAATACCTTCATCAGAGTTTACCGGACCGGGGACACCGATCCCCAATCCGGAAATATCTATTTTTTTTAATCCGTTGGCGAAAATCACTTTTTCCGCTGATTCAGCGATCGCGGCAATTAATTCTTCTTTTTTAGAAAAAATCCGGGTGTTAAGTACATGCTTATCTTTTAAAACAAATTCCGTGTTAAGAAGGCCTATTTTAAGGTTCGTCCCCCCAACGTCAATACCAATAGTATATTTTTTACGCGCCATTCTACTATAAGTTTAGTGTTTTAAAGCAGTTCCGTGCGATAGAAAACCCCCGTGCAACCAGCCTATTGTAACGTAAAGTACCTATAATTGCAAGGGATAAGTTAAAACTTATTAAAATTATCAGGCATAGGAACGGACTTGATTTCTGCCCGACTGCTTGGCCTTATATAAAGCCTGATCAGCTTTATTCAATAGTTCATCCCCTTTATCAGCATCTCCCGGAAAAAAGGAAATCCCGATGCTTATGGTTGCTTTTAATTTTTCATCATACGCGCAGATATCTTTCTCTTCAACAGCTTTACGTATACGTTCCGCCACTATTCGCGCTTCGTCCAAGCCTGTCTCAGATAAAACAATCGAAAATTCTTCTCCACCATACCGCCCCATTAAATCTATTTGCCGGAGATTTTCTTTAATTAAACGCGAAACTTCGCTTAAAATTACTTCTCCCACCATGTGCCCATACTGATCATTTATAAGCTTAAAATGGTCTATATCGATCATCAGGCATGACAATCCGTAATGGTATCGTTTTGAACGGTCTATTTCTTCACGGAACCTATCCATCCAATACCTGCGGGTAAAAACTTTTGTCAGGGAATCAGTAATCGCCAATTCTTCAATCTTTCCATAAAGAATAGCCCTTTTCATCCCGAGCAAAAACCCCTGGGACAGGATCGCGCATTTTTCCTTATCGCTGTCCCGGATACCTTCGGCCATAAGATACCCTTCTATTTTACGGCCGATCGTAACCGGGAATACAAAGTAATTTCTATATTCCTCTTTTTCTATGGTATCTTTTTTGAGAAAAACGCAGTTTTTTAAATCGATATACAAACGCACCTTGTCCGAAAAATAATCAAAAATCTTGTCCGCGTCAAGATACGTACACATTTCACGGGTCAAATCATATAAACCTATGATGGTATCAAGCTGTTTGACAAGGCTTTGGTTTTCATTTTTAAGGATGTTATGTTCTTCCTGAAGCCGTTCCCGTTCCGTCGACCGGCAGCGGATATCTTCGTCTGCGGAGGAAATTTTATCACATACAAGGCGTTTCAGGGCCCTATATTCAAAAAGAATCAAGCCTCCAAGAAACGCTAAACCCGCGAACTGAACAACCCCGAACGCCATCATTGTTTTCCTTTATACGCGGCCACCCGGTTCCTGCCGTTTTCTTTCGCTTCATAAAGCGCTTTATCAGCCCGCATCATCAATTCAGTCTCATTCTCGGCATCATCGGGAAAAGACGCGACTCCTATAGAAAGAGTGACGCGGGTTGGAACGTTACGAAGAACAAACGAGGCATCTCCGATCTGCCGCCTCATCTCCTCAGCTTCCTCTAAAGCTTTTTCCTTATCTATCCCAAAAAACACCACGCAAAATTCCTCCCCGCCAAATCTGCTTACCAGCGCGTTTTTTTCAGCGGCACAATCGGCGATTATTCCGCTAACCTTCTGTAAAATTATATCACCCGCGGGATGGCCGAATTCATCATTATATTTTTTAAAAAAATCCAGATCAATTAAAAGCAGTGAAAAAACTCTTTTCTGGCGCAGGCTCCGTTTACACTCCTCTTTAAGCCGTTCAAGAAAATAGCCTTTTGTGTATAACCGGGTAAGTCCGTCATGAATGGCCAATTCTTTTGTCTTACGGTACAGTTCGTCATTTTCCAGGGCCACGGCCCCAATATCCGCAATAGTCATCAACAAACGCAAATCATCCAAATTATAAAAACCGGGTTCGGGATTATCAAGACGCAGGATCCCCCGAAGCATATTATTGGAAACCAACGGAGCGCTTATAAGCGAACCAACGGGACGGGACTGGTCTAGAGGTTTACTCAGGTCAAAACGGAAATCTTTGCGGCTGTCTTCAACCAGGAGACAGCCCAAATGACGAACTACCCATTCATCAAAGATATCCCCGGTCTT
>JAQUMS010000016.1:2656-11100 GCA_028717985.1 Candidatus Omnitrophota bacterium | reverse complement strand
TTCCTAAGAACTAAGACCAAAGACCTAAGAACTTAACAGCTTCTTTATATTTTTCTAATACGGCGGTTTAATGATTCCCCGTTCGGTAATAATTCCGGCGATAAGCGTATGATCGGTCACGTCAAAAGCGGGATTAAAAACTTTAACGCGCGCAGACGCCATTGGTTCCTTAAAAAATAATTCTTTTACTTCGGAGTGCGGACGTTCTTCAATGGGGATACCTTTCCCGGTTTTAATGCTCAAGTCAAACGTGGAAACCGGGGCCGCGATGTAAAACGGGATTTTATGATACCGGCAGAGGACCGCGAGGCTGTATGTCCCGATTTTATTTGCCGTATCACCGTTAGCGGCGATTCTGTCGGCACCGGCGAGAACTTTTGAAATATTTCCGTTCTTCATTACGGTTGCCGCCATATTATCGCAGATAAGAGTCACATCAATACCTTTTCTGTCAAGTTCCCACGCGGTCAGGCGCGCGCCCTGCAATAACGGACGGGTTTCACAGGCAAAAACTTTTATGTTTTTTCCGTCTTCGTGCGCCCGATAGATCACACCGAGCGCGGTCCCGTAATCAATAGTCGCAAGTATCCCTGTATTGCATACGGTTAAAATCGTATCATTATTTTTAATAAGTTTGGCCCCGTATTCCCCTATTTTACGGCAGACGCTTCGGTCCTCTTCTATAACCTTCTGGGCCTCCGCAAATAGTTTTTCTTTGATGACTGGAATTGGTTTATCTTTAAACCGGAACGCGATATCTCTCATGCGTTCCAGCCCCCAGAATAAGTTCCGCGCGGTAGGCCGGGATGATCCCAGATACCGGATAACCTTCTCAACATCTTTCGCGAACGCATCAAACGTCTTCGCTTTGGAATCTTTAATCCCCAGATACACACCTAATGCCGCCGCCGCTCCTAATGCCGGGGCCCCCCGGACTTTCAAAGCCTTGATCGCATCCCAAAGATGGCGGATATCGGTTATATGAATATAATCCAGCCCGGAAGGCAGTTTAGTCTGGTCAATCATTGTGATCCCGTTTTTGCTCCACCGAATAGTCATCAATTCAGCCATAGGTATCTCCACGCGTTCAGGGTTAATTTAAAAGTATTTCTTTTGTCCGGCCTAACACCGTAACTTTTCCATCTTTGTTAATCTGAGAAACCCATTCCCTGCCCAAAATCAAATGCGGCGCAAACTGAGGATTCAAAAGCACAAAAGCAATATCGGTTTCCATGGCATTATCCCCGAGAATATGAGTATGGAAGCCTCCCGTTTTCCCCGTTTTATTCTGAGCGGGCATATCTAAAATCCCTTTATGCAAAACGATTTTATCGAGCGTTTTTGTACCGTCATGGGAAACAATCACGCGAAAATCTCCGCCCAAAACAACCACATCCGGATTGGTATTACCGGGAATAAGATACACACTGATAGTCCCGTCGTCCTCGCGAAAAACATCGGTGTTATACCCGGACGCTTTTGCCTCCGGTTCTATGGATTTCAACGCTGTTTTCACCGCGGCGGCCCTCATCCTGATCTCGTTTGTAATACGCGGCACCGGATATTTTTCCATAGCGTGAGGGTCATCAACCGGCGCTGAAAAAAAATAATTCACTTCAAAACCTGACTGGTCATTGAAAAATTTTCCAAAATAAACATTCCAGCGCCCCGATGCTTTTTCCGCGATATAAATTTCCAGCTTCTCCTCTTCCGCCCCCATATCCCAGAGCATATCAGTCGCGCTCATCGCCGCCCGTTCATACTCCGCGATTTCTCTCCCCCGTTTCTCAATCCGGGGAATTTCATCCGCGGAAGGCAAAATCTCTTCCTGCGCTGATACAAAAATACCTCCGGGCGCAAGAATAAAAATAAAATACAGTAAACATATATAATATTTCCGCATATGACATCTATGGACTTTTACGCCATCATCTCAAAAAAAGTCAAAAAACTATACTCTTTTTTCCAGTTCTTTAATTCTCTGTTGGATTTGCAGTTTAATGGTCCGGGAGTAACCGGGTTTCAAAAGTCCCAAAACGCGGTTATAGGCTTCTATCGCACCTCTTAAATCTCTCATATTAACCAAAGCAGCAGCCACACTTTCATAGGTAACGGCCCGGTCAGGCTCCAGTTCCAGGGCTTTCTTAAAACAGCGTAAAGCTTCGGTGTACCTGCCGATATTATTCAGAAGCCATCCCTTGTTATGATAAATTGTAGCATAATCGGGTTCAACCTCAATACCTTTATCGAAATACGGCAATGCCTCGTCTATAATGCCGATCTCGACCATACATAATGCCCGGTCATTATATGCCGCGCCATCCTGAGGATTAAAACTGATCGCCGCGTCAAAATGTTCGATCGCACTGACAAATTTCCCATTTATCAGGTCTATTTGCCCTTTAAAATATTCCAGTTCCCCGGTTAATTTCTTTTCACGGGACGCGCGGACACCTTCTCTGGCGATACGCAACGATTCCTTTTTAGTTTTATATGTAATCGCTTCGTCCAGTAATAAACGCAATTGAAGTAAAATTCCGTGAGTTCCCATAATTAAACTCTTATCTGCCTATGAGCAGAGCTCTTAGGTCTTTGCTCTTAGTAATTGTTTTTCCTAAGACCTAAGAGCTAAGACCCAAAAGCTATTAAAGGCCTGCCAATTTCGCCAGCAGGGTTTTTCTGACCATAACAGCCTTTGCAGGACATGATTCCTGACAGCAAAAACAAGAAATACAATTCTTATAATTAATCCGTATATTAAACGGATATTTATTTTTATTCCTATCCCGTTTCAAAAAACTTTTACTCGAAAAATACTCCATGCCGATCACGTGCGCGGGACAAACACCAATACAAGTTTTACAGCGAATGCATAGATTGTGATCAATTTTCGGATAAAAACGAAGGAAATGTTTTACCAGTTCAACAAGAAAACCGGGTATTTTTCTTTTAGCAGACGTTTCCGGCAGTTTAAACGGACGGCCGATCACGTCTTCCAGCCGCACCCCCTTCACATCAATATGATCAATATCCGCCACTCCCAATGAGGATTCAGCCGCATGCCGTGTGGTAAGAATATCCTTCGGTTTCAGCCCCATTATCCGGGTCAGAACACTGTCAATCGCCACGCAATCGGAACCCGCGCACAGAACACCCGCGCGAAAAGGAGTTCCTTTCGTCCCCGGGCCTTCTCCTTCCAGAGCCATGATCCCGTCAACAAGAGTTAATGCAGGTTTTGCGTCCCTGTAAATTTCAACCAGTATCCTGGAAAAATCAATTTCATCAAAATATTTCCGGTGCAATTCGGTCTTATATGTGCCGGACACAAAACCATAAAGATTTTTCACCGCCGCGGTCAGGATCATCAGCTGATGAGTTTTAAATTTCGGAATGGATACACAATACTCGCATTCATCCAACCATCTGGTTAACGGAAATTTCCCCCTCCAGCGCCTTTTATCAAAAGACACGAGCGTGATATTTTCCTCGGCGGCAATTTTCTTCATTCCTGTTTTTTCATACACATCTTCCAGATTATCAGCCTCTCCCCCCCAAACACTCGGGCCGTCCCCAAGATACACCCGGCACTCATACTCCTTGAGCAGGCGGACAACAGCACGGACAACTTCAGGATGCGTAGTCACAGCCGCGTCAGGTTCCACCGCCATTAAAAGGTTTGGTTTTACCAATACAGAACTTCCCCGCCGGATAAACGCAGATATCCCGCCGATTAAGTCAAACGCCTCCTTGACCGATTTAAACACGCGGTCAGGATTATAGGTTTCACACCGGACAAGGGATACCGTGGAATTCATGTGAGTTTAAAAAAAGCGACCGCGTTTGCCGTAGTTACCTCCGCAATCTCTTCTTCGTTTGTTTTTTTAAGGCGGGAGACTTCCGCCGCCAAAAGTTTTATCTGAAACGGTTCGTTCCTCCTGCCGCGAAACCCTTCGGGGGAAAGGAACGGAGCATCCGTTTCAAGCATAAGACGGTTTAAGGGCGTTATGCCGACCAGCCTGCGCAAATCTTCGGCTTTTTTGTAGGTTATGTTACAGGTATACGAAATATAAAATCCGCTCTCAAGGCATTCGCGCAAAAAATCCTCATCGCCGGAGAAACAATGGATAACCGCCTTAAGCGGCATATATTCGTGCATAATCCGCATGACATCTTTCTGCGCCTGCCGGCAATGCACAACAACAGGAAGATCGTGCTCCCGCGCGATTTCAAGCTGCGCGCGAAAAAGAGGTTCCTGATTTTCCGGCCTGGAATAATTTTTAAAATAATCGAGGCCCGTTTCGCCCACAGCAATAACTTTTTCGTTTTTAACCAGCTCTTTAAGCTGGGACATTCCCTGCGGTGTTATCCTGTCCGCCTCATGGGGATGACAGCCTACAGACGCATAAACCATTTCATACTGTTTGGCCAAAGCGACACAGCGGAAGGAATTCTCAAGGCTAGAACCGATGTTCAGAATAAACGCGATACTGTTTTCCCTCGCGCGGAGAATAACATCCTCCCTGTCGGAATCAAAATCAGGGAAATCAAGATGGCAATGCGTATCTACAAGTTTACCCTTATATTCGGCAGTCATGGCGTTTATTCAGGTATATCAGTGAGCAGATTTAGTGTCAATGCGGGGAAATAACGGATTTCCTTTCCGGATAATTTCGGAACCTATTTGTTCGGTAAGTATCTCAGCGGACTTCGGCATAAACGGCGTTATGTGGTAAACAACGTTGCGTATTACCCGGGTCAATAAAACAATAAACGCCTCTAATTCCGTTGTTTTATTTTCTTTAGCCAGATTCCAGGGTTTTGTTTCCTCTACATATTTATTCGCCATGCCGATCAAATTCCAGATCGCATCAAGCGCCTGTCCGAAAGAAGGATCTCCGTTTCCCATACAAGAAGATATTTCTTTGTCCAAAGACAGGATTTTCGCATCTATTTCTGCGGCCCTGCCCGTATAGACTCCGGAAAACACCGGGACATGCCCGTTAAAATATTTCTCTATCATTGTGAGAGTGCGATACACAAGATTTCCCAGGTCATTCGCCAGATCGCTGTTAAAACGCTTAACAATCGCCTCTTCCGAAAAATTCCCGTCCAGGCCAAACGGAACATCGCGCAAAAGGAAATACCGGTACGCGTCAACGCCGAATTTTCCGGTCATCTCCAGAGGAGAAACAACATTTCCCGTGGACTTTGACATTTTACTGTCGTTCATCAACCACCATCCGTGAGCAACCACGGATTTCGGCAGTTCGATGCCCAGGGCCCGAAGCATAATCGGCCAATACACCGCGTGTTGACGCAGAATATCTTTTGCCATCAAATGCATATCCGCGGGCCACCAGTCGGAATGATACACCCCCGCGTCATCAAAATCTCCCACCGCGCTGATATAGTTTATCAACGCGTCAAACCAGACATACGTCACATGGTCGGGGCTGAACGGCAAAGGTATCCCCCAATTCAAACGTTCCTTCGGCCTTGAGATACATAAATCACTGAGTTTATTCATGGCAAGAAAGCTCAAAACTTCATTCCTGCGGATCTCCGGCTTGATAAACCCGGGATGGCTTTTAATATGCTCAATCAGCCATTCCTGATATATCGATAATTTTAAAAAATAATTTGATTCGGTTATTTTTTCAAGCTTTCTATTACAGTCAGGGCAGACCTGGCCTGTTATCTGCGATTCAACCCAAAATGTTTCGCATGGCGTACAATACCAGCCTTCATACGTATCCAGATAAATATCCCCCTTCGCGTGCAAAATCTCCAGGCACCGGCGCACCACCTTTATATGACGTTCATCTGTTGTCCGGATGAAATCGTTATACGAAATATTAAGCTCTTTCCAGAGGTTTTTAAAAACAAGAGAAACTTTATCCACGAATTCCTGCGGGGTTATTCCCTGGGCGTCGGCGGCGCGCTGTATTTTCTGGCCGTGTTCATCCGTTCCTGTCAGGAACCAGACATTATTTTCTCCGATTGACGTACGCATGGCACGGGCGATCGTATCAGCGACAATCGTAGTATAGGAATGGCCGATATGGGGAGAGGCATTAACGTAATATATTGGGGTGGTAATATAAAATTTTTTCATGGCTTCGATTCTTTATCTTTCTCTTTTTCCTTTTCTTTTTCTTTATTGTAATTAACCTCGATCTGCGTGCCGTCTTCCAGTTCAACCAGCGCGGTGCGCTTAAAAACGTTTACGCTCAAAACTTTTCCCTTTCCCTGCTGATGCAAACAAACCCGTTCGCCTTCTTTAGGCAATCCGCGGGACAAACACTTGTATGTCTCATACTCATAATTAAGGCAGCACATCAACCGGCCGCAAATACCTGAAATTTTAGGAGGATTAAGCGGAAGGCCTTCTTCTTTTGCCATCTTGATAGTAACGGGCTCGAAATCAACCAAAAATGACGCGCAGCATAACTCCCGCCCGCATGGGCCAAAGCCGCCGAATAATTTCGCTTCATCCCGCACTCCTATCTGCCGTAATTCTATCCTCGCCTTAAAAATCTTAGCCAGGTCCTTTACCAGATTCCTGAAATCAACTCTGCCGTTGGCGGTAAAATAAAAGATTATTTTCGAACAATCAAAAGAATATTCCGCGTGGACAAGTTTCATCTCAAGCTTATGTTCTTCAATCTTTTTCTGGCAATTAACGTACGCTTCCTTGCATTTTAAACGGTTTTCCGTTATTTTCTTTAAATCTTCCTGGGTGGCGATACGCACGACTTTTTTTATAGGCACTTTGCCGGCAGGGTCCTCGACAGCCTGGAGAGAAACTACCTGTCCGTAATCCAGCCCCCTGTCATGTTCCACAATAACATAATCCGCTTCCTTTACAATAATGTCCGCCGGATTATAGGGAAAGACCTGCCCTGAATCCCGCAGACGGACAAGAATCAATTTTTCCATAATAACGCCCTCATATGTAATACCAATAGTTTAACATTGATATTGTGTTCGGTTAAAAACAGAGCTTCGCTGATGCATTGCATTCTTTCGTCAAGATCATCGAATGAATACCGGCCCCGCTGGCTTCGCAAATCATCCACCCTGTCGCGGTTTATTGTTTCTTCCAAAGACACACCCGCCTTTATAACATATAAATCCCTGAACCACGCCGCAAGAACATTAAGGAGATTACGCATCTCATCCCGGTTTTCCGGTTCCCGATGTGTTCTCTCCCCCCCAAACACCCGGGCCGACCCGGAGTTATTAACGGCAAAATCATCAA
The DNA here is from genome assembly GCA_028717985.1 of Candidatus Omnitrophota bacterium. Classification (GTDB taxonomy): domain Bacteria; phylum Omnitrophota; class Gorgyraeia; order Gygaellales; family Profunditerraquicolaceae; genus STD1-16. The sequence goes on along the minus strand of JAQUMS010000016.1, from coordinate 3,839 downwards.
TGATCCTGTTTTTCTTTGCGATAAAATCCTCCGTGTCCTTCAAGTGCAAGGCATACCCGATCCTGCCTTCCGTAAAAAACGAAAGGACATGGGCAGATGTATCATCCAATCCAAAATCCCGTTTCAACAACGAATCCAAAACACAAAGAGACAAAGGGGAAAATTTAACCTCTTTGCACCGTGAAACAATTGTCCGCGGCAATACTGCGGGTTTGGACGTAACTAATATAATAAGATTTCCTTCCGCGGATTCTTCAAGTGTTTTTAAAAAAGCGTCCGCCGCTTCCGGTGTCATACGATGAGCGTCGTTAATAAGGAAAACCTTCTTTTTCCCTTCATACGGCTTAAGATTAATCTGAGACTGAAGTTCCCGTATTCTCTCGATTTTTATCTCTCCGCTCGCAGGTTCCATTTTTTGCGCCCGGATAGATGTTTTAACAGGAGCCAATAAATCATCCTCGTCCGGCACCGTCATTCCGCGCCCGGCAGTTTCCTCCGGGGGATTGCCGTCAATTACATGTATATCCGGATGGTGCCCACGTCCTATTTTTACACACGAATCGCAATCGCCGCAGGCGTCGGAATCTTCTGTAAGACAGTTTACGGCCTGAGAAAGGATCCGAGCAGTAAGCATTTTACCGATGCCTTCGGGACCGGTGAATAAATACGCTCCGGACAAACGTCCGTTTCGCATATACGTTCGCAATTTATCTACCACACCTTCATGGCCTTTGATTGTTTGAAACGACATAGTGTGCTCTTAACTCCCACGTACCTGCCTGGCAGGCAGGGCTCTTTGCTCTTACTAAGACCTACGAGCAGTAAATAACTACTTCACTATTGTATCCACTATCGCGCGGATATTATGCTGTGTATCCATTTTATCTTGTTCAACCCGGACTATTCTTAATCTCTTGGGCTCTTTTCTGGCGATCGCGAAATACCCCATTCGCACGCGTTTATGATAATCCAACGGCCTTTTTTCAATCCTGTCCGAACAATGCTTGCGATGAAGCAGACCTTTTTCAACCGGGAGATCAAGAAAAAGTGTCAGATCAGGTTTAATACCCCCGGTTACCGCCTTACCCAGATACTCAATCAAACGCCTGTCCATACCTAAGCCATATCCCTGATAAGCGACAGTAGAATCAAGAAAACGGTCGCATATCACAACGAAACCTTT
>JAQUMS010000016.1:0-2646 GCA_028717985.1 Candidatus Omnitrophota bacterium | reverse complement strand
TAAAGAAAACATTGAGTCGTTTTTATGATCAAGAAGTATCCTGCGTATTTTCTCGCTTATCGCGGTACCGCCGGGTTCACGAAGGAACAAAACCCGGTAACCACTTTTTTTAAGATACCCGCATAAAAGTTTCGACTGTGTGCTTTTACCGCAGCCTTCCGAACCTTCGAACGTAATAAATGTACCTTTCATTTATTTTAGCTCCTATTGACGTCAAAGCTCTTGAGTCTTTGCTCTTGGTTCTTACTAAGATCTAAGAGCCAAGAACTAAAAGCTATATATTACAGTTTTCTTCTCCACGCGGAACTTCCGTCTTTTACATCTTCCACGATAATACCCTTATTTTCGAGCAATTTCCTGATTTCATCCGCCTGCCCGTATTTTTTTTCTTTTTTTAACGCGATACGCTCTTTTACTTTTTCTTCAATCCACAAGGTCTCGTCATCGGCACTTTCAGGTCCTGTTTTTTTCAATGAAATGCCCAGGAGCGTTAAAAATTCCGTTAACGCCGAATCCGCCGCCGCGATAAAATCAGGGCTGTCAATATTCTTATTGCTCATGTTTACCAGCTCAAACACAGCCGCCAAAGCCTGCGGGGTATTAAAGTCATCGTCCATCGCCTTCACAAATTTATCCTTGATCTGCTCGACGACTGGAATGGAGCCCCGGGGGCCTGAGGCCTGAGAACATTTCTGTATCTTTTCTTTCAAGATCATAATCCTCTCAAGCGCTTCTTTCGCCTCCCTGATTTTTTCTTCGCTGTAATCAATGGGATGGGAATAGTGCGCCGAGAGAAAAAATAATTTCAAAAAATCCGCGTTCTTGTGTTTTTCCAGAAAATCCTTTATAGTGACAAAATTACCCAGAGATTTTGACATTTTCTGGCCGTTGATAGTAAGCAGGCCGTGATGAATCCAGTATTTCGCGAAAGGCTTGCCGGTCAACGATTCAGACTGCGCCAGTTCATTCTCATGATGAGGGAAAATCAAATCGCGCCCTCCCGCGTGGATATCAAGAGTTTCGGCCTTAAGGTATTTCCGGCTCATCACGGAACATTCTATATGCCACCCCGGGCGGCCTTTTCCCCACGGGCTTTCCCAAAACGGCTCGTTTTCTTTCGCTCTTTTCCATAAGGCAAAATCAAGCGTATCTTTTTTGAGGTCTCCCGGGGAAACGCGCACTCCCGCCTGCATCTGATCTATGCTCTGGCCGGATAATTTTCCATACCCCTGGAATTTCCTCACGTTAAAATAAACGTCTCCGCCGGATTCATACGCGAAACCTTTCTGGATCAAAGCTTCGATATAGGTAATCATATCCGGGATATTTTCCGTCGCCCTCGGCTCATAATCAGCTTTAGGAATACCCAGAGACTGTAAATCCTCGTAATACCGTGAGATATATTTTGAAACAAGGGTTTGCCAATCGGTTTTTAATTCATTCGCGCGATTAATAATTTTATCGTCTATGTCGGTAATATTGCGCACGAAATTAACCGTGAATCCCCGGTATTTCAGATAATCCCGGATCACGCTGAAAATATACAGGCTGCGGGCGTGCCCGATATGGCAGTCATCATACACCGTCACTCCGCAGGTATACATGGTAACCAGCGGCGGATGTAAGGGTTCAAACAATTCTTTTTTTCTGCTCAACGAATTATTGATATTCATGGTTTCTTTCTCTAAAAAACAGCTGCTGCGCCCTTCATTCTTGCGTATTACCTGAACACAAAGCTGTTGTATTATTTCTTCTCCAGCTGATCCAGCCGTTTTTCTAAATTTTCGATTGTTTCCACAAGAGGATCAAGAACGTGGATGTGGTCAAGGCTGACATCTATTTTTTTGCCGTCCTGCTTTGTTATTTTTCCCGGGACCCCGACAATAGTAGAATTCGGGGGAACATCCTTAATCACAACGGCGTTGGCGCCGACATATGAATTATCACCAACCGTAATATTTCCCAGGACTTTCGCTCCGGCTCCAATGACAACGTTATTCCCTATAGTAGGATGCCTCTTCCCCTGTTCCAGGCCGGTACCCCCAAGGGTCACTCCCTGGTATAATAATACATTATCCCCGACAACAGCGGTTTCGCCGACCACAACGCCCATTCCGTGATCGACAAAAAATCCTTTTCCAATGCGCGCGCCGGGATGAATCTCTATGCCGGTCATAGACCTGGCAATCTGGCTTATCCAGCGGGCAATAAAGAAAAACCGTTTCATATAAAAGAAATGCGAAATACGGTAGTAAACCAGCGCGTGAAACCCCTGATACAAGAATAATATTTCCAGATCGCTCTTGGCGGCAGGATCTTTTGATCGCGCGGTTTTAATTTCATCCCGGAAAAACAGGTATAAAAAAATCATTTTTACTAGAAAAATAATTACGAATATTCCGAGTATACTTAAGAGCAGCGTCATTTCAGCGCCTCCTCTTGAGCATCGCCGACGCATACACGACGATAGCCTTTCCTGTGCCTATGTCCCCGCAGGTTTCATTTGTTTTTGCCTTAACGCTTACAGATCCGGGATCAATACCCAATGTTTCGGTGATAACACGGCACATCGAATGTTTATAGGGAACAAGCTTCGGCCGTTCGGCAATGATTACCACGTCTATATTGCAAATAGTAAATCTTTTT
>JAQUMS010000015.1 GCA_028717985.1 Candidatus Omnitrophota bacterium | reverse complement strand
AAAAGAAAGGCGTAGAGTCGCCGTATCCCTTGCCAAGACTATAGAGTCCGAGCTTAAAGCTCTTGGTATCGCCCATGTTCGTTTTGAGTGCCGTGTAAGTCCTATAGAACCCAGGGCTGATGGCGCTGACGATGTCATATTTTTTATCAGTCCTAATCTGGGGGAGGATTTAAAGCCTCTTTCCGAGATAGTTTCATCCGGTGAGGCCGCGCGCGTGATGCTGGCTTTGAAGAAAGCGCTCACTAAGGTAGATCCGATCCCGGTTTTAATATTCGATGAGATCGACGCCCAGATCGGGGGCAGGTTGGGGAGTATAATCGGGAAAAAATTATGCGATCTTGCCGCCAACAGGCAGGTGATATTGGTCACTCATCTTCCTCAGATAGCGAGTTTCGCCGGGCGCCATTTCAAGGTTTTGAAGAAAGTCGCCGGAAGCCGTACGTTCACGGCAATAGACCTTTTGGACAGGGCCGGCCGTGTGAAAGAGATGGCGCAGATGATGAGCGGAGAAAAGGAGAGCGGTATTTCTCTTACTCATGCCGAGGAAATGCTCAGGAAAGCGGGTAAATAAAATATATTTTAAAAGGGGACGGTTCTTTTTTTGAAAAAGAAAAATAGAACCGTCCCCTTTTGTTTTTAATCGAAGATACTACCTATGTACAATTGATTCCATTTTGGATACGACTATAATAATACTATTGACCTGTTCCCCGAAAACTGTACAACTTGCAAACAGAGTAGAAGCATGGTAAAACCAATAGCAAGGAGGTATAGCAATGAAGGTGAAACGGTTCACGGAAGAACAGATCATAGGGATATTGAAATAGGCTGAGGCTGGAATGGGGGTGGCCGAATTGTGCCGGAAATACGGCATGAGCGACTGCACGTACTACAACTGGAAGGCAAAGTACAGCGGGCTTACGGTCAGCGATCTACGCAAACTTCGTCAGCTTAAGGAAGAAAACGGGAAGCTGAAACGTATGGATTTTCTGTCTGATGCGCTTGCTGATGGCAGGAAAATAAAAGTTCTGCCCATTGTTGATGATTACACGCATAAATGCCACGCGATTGAAGTCGATACTTCCATCAACGGAAGGCGGGTATGCGAAGTATTAAATCGAATCGCGATGTTTTCCGGGTTGCCGGAAGTTATCACTATTGATAATGGTCCGGAGTTCATCGGTAAAGCGCTGGATGCATGGGCATATCAGCGAGGAATAAAACTAAGATTCATTCACCCCGGCAAGCCCGTTGAAAATGCTTATATTGAGAGTTTTAACGGTAAATTCCGGGATGAATGTTTAAATGAAAACTGGTTCACCAGTTTGGATCACGCAAGGCGGACAATTGAAGCATGGCTCATCGATTATAATAATCAGCGCCCGCATAGCTCATTGAATTATATGACTCCGGAGGAATTTCTAAGGCAAGAAACGGCTTTAAACGAAACCAAAAACTCTTTTCTCTAGTGGTCGGTTATTGGGGGCAGGTCACCTTAGGGGAAAGAACCTCCGGATGCAAAAAATTTAGTGCGATTTTTGATGAGAAATACTACGCTTTCCTGATTATTCTATTGTTTTATTAGAGAGAGGTGGTACAATAAAAAAAGTAAAAAATAGCTCTTCTTTCTTCAAGAGGAGGGTAGGCTTGTCTCATAACCGCAATACAGATCTTGTCAATAATAATTCTTTCCGCGTAGTGTGTGTCGGTTCATCAGCGGGTGGTTTAAAGGCGTTGATATCTCTCTTTAACGCTTTACCCAAAAATATTAATATAGCCTTTGTGTTGATCCAGCATTTAGAACCTTTGCATAAGAGCGTATTGTCCGAGATTATTTCGAGAGAAACATTTCTAACTGTTTGTGAAGCAAAGAATAATACGAAAATTGAACCTTCTCACGTCTATGTTATCCCGCCAAATACCCGTATGTCTATTTCCCGCAGAAAGTTAAAGATTACCTCTCGCATTAAACGTACTGATGGCAGATATTTGCCGATAGATTTCTTTATGATTTCACTGGCGGAAGACGAAAGAGAAAAGGCGATCGGCATTATACTTTCGGGAACAGGTTCTGACGGGACGCAGGGTGCCAAAGCTATTAAAGCGAAGGGCGGCATGATATTCGTTCAAGATGAAAAGACGGCGAATTATTTTGATATGCCTAGAAGCGTCATATCCAGCGGGTCGGCCGATTTTGTCCTGGGACCGAAAGAGATTGCCGGAAAACTGGTATACATGTCTGCGCGTGGGTATGGAAAGACTCTCAGGCGTGCTGGTAATTATCCTGCCGCGGAAAACGGGCTGACTGAGATCTTGGTTTTACTGAGGGACCTCGCAGGAGTCGATTTTGTTCACTATAAGCAAGTTACTATCAGCCGCCGTATCGCCCTGCGGATGTCTTTTCATGCTATCAAAAATTACGGTGATTATTACCGGTATCTTAAAAAAAATCCATCTGAAACAAATGTTTTACTCAAGAATATCCTTATATCCGTTACTGCTTTTTTTCGCGATCCCGAGGTGTTTGCGGCACTACGAAAAAGAGTTTTCCCGTTTGTTGCAAATAACTGTTCGGCTAAAGACCCGATACGGGTTTGGGTGCCAGCATGTTCATCAGGTGAAGAAGTCTATTCCATTGCCATATCTCTCTATGAATTCTTGGAAGAAAAAAAGAAGAAGCCTTTTATTCAGATCTTTGGCACGGATTTAAGTGGAGCGCTTATTGAAAAGGCGCGCGCTGGTTCATATCCCGAAGATATTTCCTCGCGTGTTTCAGACGGGCGGCTCCGGCGCTTTTTTACCAAAACTGAAACAGGCTATAAGATCGCCAAGAACATACGCGATCTGTGTATATTCGCAAAACATGACATCACAAATGATCCGCCGTTGTCAAATATGGACATTGAAAGTTGCCGCAATCTTCTTATCTATTTAGACGCGTCGTTGCAGAATAAAGCGTTGTCGATGCTGCATTATGCTCTCAAGTCCAAAGGTTTTCTTGTCCTTGGGACCTCTGAATCTGTCACTGCGGTGCCGACCCTTTTTGCTACTGTCGATAAAAAAAATAAGATTTACTCTAAAAATATTACCTCCCGGAAATTCATACCTGATACCAGAACTCCACGCGCAGTATTGAAGGCGGCAATACCTGAAGGCCATAAAGTTCCTAAGAAAGTGGCGGGATTATCTTGGGAAGTGGATACGCCTCTTATTTTTACGCATCCCCAAAAGGCGGATATTAAAAAGCAGTATATACCAAAGGCCGTTGGGCCAGATAAGACAAATATGAAAAATACACAGAAGAATATTGGTGCGTTAAAAAATGAGTTTGCCCGGACGGTCGAACGCATGAATGCGATCAGCGAAGAGAAAGATGCTTTTAACGAAGAGCTCAAGGCGGCGAATGAGGAGATCCAGGCAAGTAATGAAGAATTGCAGAGCATGAATGAGGAACTTGAGACATCCAAAGAGGAACTTCAGTCAACCAACGAGGAACTGGTTACTCTGAATGATGAACTGCAAAATAAGAACGCGGAGTTAACGCATCTTAATAGCGACCTGAGTAATGTCTTCTCCAGCACTAACATCCCGATCATCATCGTGGGTAACGATCTGCGGATCAAGCGTTTTACCCCTACGGCACGAAAAGTGATGAACCTGATACCTACGGATGTTGACCGGCCGATAGGCGATATTAAACTTAATATTGAAATCGCAAATTTGGAAGAAATGATCCTGGGTGTTATAGAAGATATAACTCCGAAGGAATCAGAAGTAAAAGATAAAGATGGGCGGTGGTATTCCTTGCGTATAAGGCCTTACCGGACCATAGATAACAAGATTGATGGCGCGATCATCGCGTTGATCGACATAGATGCCATTAAACGCAGCCGGGAAGAACTGCAGGGCGTTCTTAATTATAACCAGGCTATTATCGAGACCATGAGGGAGCCTTTGGTGGTCTTGGATAAAGACATGCGTGTCCTGTCTGCTAATAAATCTTTTTATGATATGTTTAGGATTCAGGTGTCTGACGTAAAGAACAAGTTGTTTTATGAGCTTAGCAGGCATCAGTGGGACACTCCTAAGTTACGGAAATTACTTGGTGAGATAGTGTCTAAGAAAAGCCATTTTAATGATTTTGAAGTGTCTTTTGATTTTCCAGGGATAGGACAAAAGACCATAGTACTCAATGGGCGTCAAATCAAATTGTACGGCAAGGACAGCCCTTTGATCCTTCTGGCCATGGAGGATATAACTAAGCGTAAAAAAGCCGAAGATATTTTGAGGCGGGATAATAAAACTTTGGATAAAATGATCAATAAAAGATCCAAGGAATTACTCCGTCTTCAGGTGGAACTGGTAAAGTCAAAACACCTGTCCGCTATAGGGACGTTGGCCGCTACCGTCGCTCATGAACTGCGTAATCCTTTAGCAGATATCGCGGTAGCGATATACCGCATTAAAAAAATTATTAAAGACCCTCAGATTGAAAAGATTTTAACCGGTATCAGCACGCGGGTTTTAGAAAGCGATCAGATAATAAATAATATTTTAATGTATTCGAAGACAACAATAATGCGTTATGAATCTGTTAAGATTAACGATATCCTGAGGGTTTCTATTGATGAGGAGTACTTGAAATTTTCGAAAGGAAAAATATCTATTAACGAAAAAACAGGCCGCACGAAAGATCTCTTTATTGAGGCGGACCCTGTCCGGATAAAAGAGGTATTCCGTAATATCCTGCATAATGCCCTTGAGGCGGTACATGCGGATACCGGCATAATAGAGGTTGAATCTGATGTCAATAATTCCATGGTGTTTATTGTGATAAAAGATAATGGGGAAGGGATAGCGAAGAAGGATTTAAAGAATATCGCGAGTCCTTTTTTTACCACTAAGGCAAAAGGCACGGGACTTGGCCTTGCGGTATGCAAACAGGTGGTTATGCTTCACAGTGGATCGATATCCATAAAAAGTACTAAGGGAAAAGGGACGAGAGTAACAGTAATGCTGCCGATACATAAACAGAAAGATGCGTAAAAAAATTCTCATAGTAGATGATGATTCGGGGATATGTAATTCATTTGCTGTCCTTTTCCGGGAAGAGGGGTATTGTGTTCATGCAACAACGGATAGCGGGGAAGCGTCAGTTTTTATTAAGAAAAATAGATATGATGTGTGCATTTTTGATTATAAGATGCAGGGTTTGAATGGTATAGACCTTTTGAAAATGACAAAAGAGGTGAATCCTTTATGTGCGGTGTTTATTGTTTCCGGTATGCTGAATATAGATGAGCTATGCAAAAAGGAAATAAAGGCCGGGTTGGCAGCCGGTATTATCAGCAAACCTTTTGACGTGGATGCGCTTTTGCAAAGGATAGCGGCCATCGTTTAATAGTTTTGTGTCCCCACATGGAAAATAGAATCGTGAAGAAGAGCAGTCTATAACTATATATGAAAATAAAAAAGATAACGAAAAAACCCGTATTAAGAAATAATATCCGAAATAGGGAGCATTCGCGTCTTAAGGGGGTAGTTTCTGATTTAAGCCAAAACTGTGAGGACCTGGGAGTTAAAATTAAACAACAAGCTGATGAGATCACGCTTAAGAGCGGGCAATTGAGGAATGGGATAGAGAAACAGATGCGGTCAGAAGAACAGATTCATATCTGTACTAAAGCGATGGAATCGGCTACCGACGGTATTTTTATTATCGATGCCCAAAACCGGGATTTTCCTGTTATCTATGCCAATCAGGCATTTCAAAAGATGACCGGTTATGCGAAAAGAGAGATCCTGGGCCGAAGTTATTTTTTTTCCTATGGAACCAATGCTGATCCCCGCATAGTCAATGAAATAAAATACACGATATGTAAAGGTAACTCTTTTCACGGGGAGATGCTTAATTTTAAAAAGAATGGTAAAAAATACTGGAATTCACTGCGTATCGCTCCGGTGCGTGATTCTATCGGTTCCGTCACCCATTATGTGGGGATCCAGACGGATATTACCTTAATGAGGGAGAAGGAGTTAGAAATTGGCGAACAGCGCGAGGAGCTTTTGCATGTCACCAGAGTGGGAAAACTTGCGGAATTTGTCTCGTCCTTGGCCCATGAGATCAATCAACCGCTTACGGCTATTCTTTCTTACGCCCAGGCTGCTCAACGCATACTTGAAAACAGGGAACCCGAACTACACAAGATTCTTTCGTATATTATTAATGATGACCAGCGGGCGGCTGATGTTATCCAGAGATTACGTGTGTTGTTAAAGAAGAGCGCTCCTGAAATGAAATTGCTTGATATCAACGTCCTTATTAATGAGACCATTGCGCTTATTATTACCGATGCCACCGTAAGGAACGTTGCCTTAAAGATCGAGCTTAAGAGTGACCTCCCGTTTGTCCTCGGCGACCGGATACAACTGCAGCAGGTTCTCCTGAATCTTATCAGTAATAGTTTTGATGCGTTGGAGAGTAGTAGTCACGATGCCCGTGAAATATTGATTCGTACATCGCGTAAAGATACCGAGACGATTATTGTGGAGGTGATGGATTCCGGATGCGGCATTCCTGCAGGCAATATCCCTAAACTCTTCTCCCGGTTTTTTACGAGCAAGCCGGATGGTTTAGGTATGGGGTTGTCTATCAGCCGTTCCATTATTGAGGCGCACGGCGGGCGATTGGATGGGAAAAATAATCCTGATCGCGGCGCGACCTTTTATTTCACCATTCCGATCGATATAATAAAGGGCAGGTAAGGGAAATAGTTTGCAAAAATAGATTCAGGGGGGGCAAACTAATGAACAACCGCAGGTCTATTGTTTATATAGTCGATGACGATATTTCTGTGTGCAGGGCTTTATCCTTATTGTTAAAATCACACGGGTTTAAGGTTGAGACGTTTATGCGCGCGGCAGATTTTCTTGCATTTAAACATCTTAAATTGCCGGCATGTCTGGTTTTGGATATTCAACTGCCGGATATCAATGGGCTTGCCCTTCAGGAGTCAATGGCAACGCGGGAGCTTAGGATCCCTATTGTTTTTATCACCGGACACGGTGATATTCCTATGAGCGTGAAAGGTATGAAAGCAGGAGCTGTTGATTTTCTTCCCAAGCCTTTTACCAAGAAAAAACTTCTTGATTCCATTACACAGGCTATCGTAAAAAACAACGGCCAGATTAAAGAACAAGACGAAATATCAAAAATTAAATGCCGCGTCAAAACCTTGTCTCCGCGAGAACTTGAAGTTTTTCGACTCGTAGCCAAGGGGATGCTGAGTAAACAAATTGCCTTCAAGTGGGGAATTTCCCTTCAAACGATCAAGGTTCACCGCAGCCGGGTCATGCAAAAGATGCGTGCTAAAACCGTGACTGAACTTATCCACTTTGCCCAAAAAGCAGGTATTACTTCCTTTTAGCCTTACGTAATCCGTAGTACTCCCCGTAATATTTCAAAGATATAATTTCTTCGCGCTGTAGTATAAAAATCCTCCTATTATACCAGGGTACAATTGATTTTATTTTTGCCGTTCCTAAAATAGTATTGAAAATAAAAATGGCATAACGTAAAGATGGCGGCGAGAATGTTCCTGGAGAAAAAACAAATTTACATTGTGGATGATGACGTCTCAGTATGCCGCGCGTTGGGTGTTTTGTTGTCTACGTACGGGTTTACCGTTGATACCTTTACGTGCGCGGAGGCGTTTTTTAGCGCCGTGCCTAATAGCGTTTCCGGTTGTTTGATCCTGGACATCCATATGCCGGGATTAGACGGCTGGAAAGCTCAGCAGCGCATTATTGAATCCGGATCCAAACGTCCGGTCATTCTTATTTCTGCAGGGAAAAATGGCGCGAATTATGATCGGGCTTTAAAAGCAGGGGCAGTGGGATATTTACAAAAGCCGTTTAAAGACCGGGTGCTGGTTGATCTTATTAATGCCGCATTTGAAAAGTAAAAATGGCATCTTAAGTCTGTTAGGGCAGGAGGGTAAAAGATCAAGATGAATAAAATTATGGGGCAAACGGGTGTTTCTGGATATTCGAGAGGCTGGGCGAGCTTAGAAGCTTCCGAGATTCGTTACCGCAGGCTTTTTGAATCAGCGCAGGACGGGATATTGATTCTTGACGCGGATACAGGAAAGATCACTGATGTGAATCCTTTCTTGATAAAGATGCTTGGGTATTCTAAAGAAGAACTTTTAGGAAAAGAACTTTGGGAGATTGGGACTTTCAAGGACATTAGGGCATCACAAAAATCATTTTTAGAATTACAAACCAAAAAATACGTCCGGTATGAAGATCTACCTTTAAAAACAAAAGACGGGCATTTCATCAATGTTGAATTTGTCAGTAATGTTTATCTCGTTAATCATCACCGGGTGATCCAATGCAATATTCGCGATATCACTGATCGCAGGAGAGCCGAAAAGCTCGTTCTGCGGTCTTTAAAAGAAAAAGAGTCCCTTTTGAGAGAGCTTCACCACCGCGTTAAGAATAACCTGCAAATTATAACAAGCCTTTTGCAGTTGAAGCTTGGTAATTCAAAAAATATAGAAGTTATTAATGTGTTTAAACAGACTCAGGAACGTATCAGGGTCATTGCTCTTGTCCATGAGAAGCTCTGTGAAGGAAAAGATTTTATGAGTATTGATATCTCCTGCTATGTCCGTGACTTAATCAATAGTTTGCTTTTAGCTTACGGCGTTGACAGGGGAAAAATCACCATGAAGACTAATGTGACTAAGGTGTTGTTAAAAATGGACATTGCGGTTCCCTGCGGGCTGATTATTAATGAATTGCTTTCGAATTCATTCAAATATGCTTTTCCTGGGGAGAGGCGCGGAAAGATTATTCTCTCTCTCCGTTTGATCAATAAGGGTACGCTGGAAATAAAGGTGAGCGATGACGGTATTGGTTTTCCAAAGGGGTTCGATCTCTATAAAACAAAAACCGTTGGTTTGGCGCTTGTCGTCTCTACGATAGAAAATCAGTTGGGCGGTAAAGTTAAGCTCAATAGAGTAGGGGGAACTCATTTTAGAATTACCTTTAAAATTTAATTTTAATTGCCGGAAGGTTTTGGATGAGAAAAAACATTCTGATAGTTGAAGATGAGGCGGTCATAGCGAAAAGCTTAAAGTTATGTTTAGAAGGATGCGGCTACAATGTCCTCAAACCTGTTTCTATGGGAGAAGATGCCATACAAAGTATGGAAAAAAATAAACCGGATCTCATTCTCATGGATATTAAATTAAGAGGGCAGATGAATGGGTATGAGGTTATAACTAAAATCCGCAAACATTCTAATATCCCGGTGATCTTTTTGACAGGCGATAACCGATTTAAAATAGACGAAAAGCCGAAAAACATTAAGGCATGTGATTATATTTTTAAGCCGTTTGATTTTGATGTAGTAGAGGGCAAAATAAGAAAGTTGCTGGATGAATATCATGATTCTGTTAAAGCGGCACAGGCGCATAAAAATAGTGAATAATATCTTACTCGCGTTAAGTAAACCGGAATACTTCCTATTTACTCTCGCAATACAATTCCCCTGCGCGTCAAGAGTATAATCTTACAGTTATACCCTGGTACAATTGATTTCATTTTTGTCGTTCCCTATAATAGCATTAGAGATAAGTATTTGAACTTCCCCTTGTCCACTCCGGAAGTGGGACAAATAAAACCTGTCCCACTTCCGGAGTGGACAAGGGGAATGATAGAAAAAAGTCAATAAAAAGCAGAATTAGCCAATTCCGATATTTTTCTGTAGGACTATAATTATATCAAGAGAGGTGCCGGCATGGAAAATAATACGTTAGGTTATTGGGTGTGGTTTCTTTTTATCGGTGGGTGACCGGGTGGTTGTCCATGCTCAAAAGGATTGGGCTGGTAAATACGCCAAAGATGTCGAAGGGGGCAAAGACGGGGGTATTCATATTAACAAAAAGTAAACACACCGCGTTGATCAGGTAACCGGCGTTTTTTGGGGATCCGGCGATTCCAATAAGGAGCCGCCGGGGGGTCCGTAATGGGGAAATTTCACCGGTATGGCCTTGTGGCGAATGGTGTGTTCATACACAAAGGGGAATAATATGAAAAAATTTACATTAGTGAGCGTGATAGTCCTGATCTTAATAACGTTACTTTTAGGATGTAACGCGGCCAGAGGCGTGGGAAAAGATTTGCAGGACACGGGGAAACATATTGAAAATATCGGTAAATAAATTGTAAAAGAAGATAAAACATAAGACTTGCCTGTCGGCAGGCAAGGAGGCACTATGAAAATTCAGCTTAGAAAATTAAAATATATGTTTAAAAAAAAGGCGTGTATAGGGTTAGTTTTGGTGATTTTTGTTATTATAGGCGCAGGTTGTGCGCGTTCCCGCCACCACAGGGATAGCGGGCCGTATTTAAAAATTCAAGGTGGTCAAAATAGCGGCGGAGTGACGTGGTCTAAGTAAAGACTGTCCATATATGGTTGGAAAGTTGTGGTTTCGCTAATTATTTGTAAACGCGAGAGAAAAAGCTATGTAGAAAGGTTGGAACTATGTTTAAAAAACTCGTGAAAACGTTAAATGTTTTAGTTTGCGCTGTTTTAATTGTTCAGTTAGCAGGGTGTGGGACCCTTATGTATCCTGAACGCAGAGGGCAAAAAGGCGGGAGGATCGATGCGGGGGTTGCTGTTATGGATGGGCTTTGTTTATTGCTTTTTATAATTCCGGGCGTCATTGCGTACGCTGTTGATTTTTCTAATGGGACGATTTACCTGCCGGGCACGTCTCGGGGTTCCCTGGATATAAAAGACCTAAAACAGGTAAAATTTGATCCCAAACATTATACTAACGCGACTATTGAAAAAATCATTGAAGAAGAAACCGGGTATGCGGTAAAGCTGAACCAAGACAACATGAAAATTTCAAGGTTAAAGTCTTTTGATGACATGATGATGCGGTTTGCCGAGGTTTTGCCGGGAATACAAAATGATCGTATCGTTTTAAGCATGAAATAAAGGGCGTAAAGCCGAAAACAAGGAGGTTACCATGGTAAAGAGAACAGGGATATTTAATGCAGTAATATTTTTTTCATTGATTTTAACGGCGCCTTTGTTATCAGGATGCTTCGCGCTTTTAGCCGGAGGAGCAATTGGA
>JAQUMS010000014.1 GCA_028717985.1 Candidatus Omnitrophota bacterium | reverse complement strand
ATACGCTGAGGCGAAGAGTTATCCTGTTCCCGCAATAACAATCCGATTTCCTCTTCGTTGATAAAATCTTGCCCCTTCGTCAGGTATTTATCAATTTCTTCCTGCCTAACAACCGAATCTTTCCATTGCGACACTGTTTTCATAGCCGGCCCCTAACTGCATGTGAATTATAGTCTTATTTCTCAAGAACCATTAATTTTTATTTTAATACCCGCGGGTATATTAACGTTAAATCTTTGCTAACGTAGATTTCACTGTCACGCCCTTAAGCATACCAAGTTTTCCGGTCAATGCCCCTATTTCATCAGTCGTGGCGTCAACAATAAGTGTTATAATGCTCAATTCCCGCTCCTGATAGGGGATACCCATTCTTCCGATAATAAGAGCGCCGTGTTCGGTCAAAATTTTATTAACTTCCGGAGCAATAGCCGCCCTGTTTTTAACAATAATAGCTATAACCCCTACGGTTCTATCAGGCATAGGTGTTTTCCTCCTTAACTTAAATTACATGATCGGGAATAGAATGCGAAGCCGGATAATAAAAAACCCCAACCTTGAACTTAGGGTTAGGGTGTACAATACTGAAAGAGTACGCTCTCCCTAGGTCTCAGAAAATACCCCTCAACCTCAGGCATATATATTATATCAAAAAAATCTATCCGGCCAAGTTGTTTTTTATCTATCCTGAACCGCGGACTTGGTATAAACGTCAAGATAAAAACATCCCCGCGCCTGAATTTTAATCCGTGGGGATGAGGAAACATAAAAAATTTTTTCATTCAAGCCCGGAGTATGCGGCAAAGAAAAATCTTTTTTATGGATCCATTGTCCGTCAATAAGCTCGAACACGGAAAATTCCGGGAACTGACAAACGCAGGAAGGACAATTATCAGTAGACACATTAAAAACCACCGGCTCTGCGGCATTAATCAGATAATATTTTTCATTTCCGCACCCGTTCCAGACAAACCATCGGGCCGCCCCTTCCCCGGCAGCTGGATATTCTTTTCCGGAAGCGGATGTACAGGATTGGACATCAGACTGATACGGCCATACTTTATATCCGCAATCAGACGGACAGGATGAAAATGTTTCCGCGCACACGCCATCACCACAGGAACGTAAAACAGGAGAAGGAACAGGCTTCCCCTCCCGGGGAATCCCCGGCGCCGGGAATTTCTCACCGGATATATTCCCGGGCTCAACGCGCAATTCGCGGATAATCCCCCTGCCGTTTTTATCAACAAGGACTTCCACGGTAACAAGACTCCTGCGCCCGGGCCTCATCAGTTGTTCAATTTCTTTGCCCTTGCCTTCCGGAACAAAATAATTTTCAATACCATAGCTAACCTCAACACGCCGGGCATACGAATATTTTACGCGGCCTGTAAGGAAGGTGCCGGAAACCGGACGAGTTGCCGTAATACCCTGGGGCTCCCAAAATCTATCCTTCACGGCCAGCGGCACAAAAACAATATTCCCTGATTTAAATTGTTTTTTTTCACCACCCGGATCGGGAAGATTTATTGTATTGATCTTATACCGAAGAGTCACATAATCACCCCGCAGGAAATCCCGGGGATCAACAGGAACAGTCTCCAAAATAATTTTCGTGCCGGTACTGATAGTCCGGTTTTTCGAGGCGATCAAACCACACGCAACCGCAATCCAGAGCAACGCGATTCCCAAAACAATATATCGTTTAACCGGCATTGTTTTTCATCCTCTCGATTACTTTTCTTCTTTGTTTTTCAAAAAACGCGCCCGCCCCCAAAAGAATCAAACCACCAATAATAAAAAACAACGATTTTTCACGTAATTTCCACATAACATCCAAATAACGGGTTATTATGAACAAAACAAAAACAGATATACCAAAATTAAAAACAGCGGGCTTCTGGGTTTCCACTCCAAAGAAAACAATCAGCAAAGCACACATGCAAAAAACAGCATTGGCTACTACCGTATTTAAAGATATCCACGACGGATACGCCATAATAAACAACCCGCCGACCATAACAACAAGGAACCCCGCACATTCCAACACAACTGTTCTTTTGTTCAGGGCACGGCTGCGAACCGCATCAATAAGATATGCCGTGATTATTCCTGCCGCGAACACAGACGCGAAGAGATATACAATATTTCTTTCCTTAAAAACGTCGTCCAAAACTCCCTGAAACGTCACCACATACGTAGCAAGCACAATCATCGCGATACCGGCGATTTTATATATTCCCTCAAAAAAAGAGAATTTTTTTTCGGACATAATTCCCGCAATGTAAAGTATAATTCCCAATAAGGACTGGAATATAAAAAAAGCTGCTTCATCAATCTCGGAATGCGCCATTGCGGAGAACGAACACAACAAAAGATTCTGCCAAATAACCAGGCCGAGCAAACACAAAGCAAGATTTATCTTAGAACGGTATGTATACGTCACGTACATTATTCCGGACAAAGGAAGAAGAAAATATATATTAGGCCACGTGTTATGGGATGAATAAAAAGCTCCCGCCCAAACAATAAAGGAAAATGTCGCGGCATAAAGATACACGCGTTCAGTCTGCCGATACAAGAAATAAATGATAAAACCGCTTGCTATCACCAAAGAAAGCCAGTCAAAACCCGCGTCCCGGGAAATACAACTCAGCGCGGTAATGAGCAAAGCGCCGCAATTAACCCAGCGACCGGCCGAAAATCCCCGCACAGCGGGCAGCATGACCGTAAAAACGATAATCGGATATACATAATTCGGCAGGCTCGTTTCCGCACTATACATAAAATTCCAAACCAACAACAGGATAGACGAAAGAATATATACAGGCCGGTTATTTAAAAAAAGAGCCACAGGGATGATCGGTAAAACCCATAAAAGCACGATATACCAGTTCTCCGACACAGGGATATGATATATCTGCCCGATTAAAGCGACACTTCCTCCCCACATCAGAGAAGAAAGGAAAACAAGACTTGTTCCAAGAGAAGAAAAACCCTTTTTTTCAAAAGAAAAAATATATCCCATTCCAAGTGTGGCAAGAGTAATTCCCAAAACCAGGATTGTTCTGAAATCAGGGGGGATCTTCTGCCAATTCGAAGCTATAAAAAATATTATACCCAACCCCACAAAACCCGCGCCGATCAAGGTAACAGCCTTAGCCATATCTAATTTTTTCTTTTCTCCGGATAAACGCGCCAAACGGTAAATCCCAAGAATTGAATCGCCCTGAACGCGGGAAATCAGATTCTGACCTTCCCAAACCAGCAGTTCCTTTTGCAGCCACCGGTAATGGCGTTTTTTAGTCCCTACAATCGCTTTAACAATCACAATAATAATTGCGACCTGAAACAGGATACTGAAAAGGCCCAACAAAATCCCCATACCCACCTTCCTTAATGAGCACGTGACTTATGGAGTGAACACCGTGAACGAACATAAGTCACTGTGCGAATTAACCCCGCAGCTTATCTTAAAAATATCGTAGAGATTTTTATGCTGTTTAAGCAAGGGGTATTCCTTAATGAGCAGACAACTTACGGAACGAACACAGTGAGAAACGTAAGTTGTAGTCCGCCTTTTGGGCGAGCGTCTGTGAATTAATCCTGAAAGCTACAAGTAGATTTGGAACAAATCTACGCAGTGCATTGCTTTCAGGATATTACTTTAATGAGCCCACAACTTATGGAGTTTCCGATCATAAGTTGTTTGGGCGCCTGCCTGCCATAAGCAGGGAATTAACCCCGCAAATATTCATCAATCGCCGTAGCAGCCCTTTTACCCGCGCCCATAGCGGTAATAACTGTAGCCGCCCCGGTAACGATATCACCTCCGGCAAAAACTCCGGGCAAAGAAGTTTTTCCGTTCTCATCAGCTTCAATTTCTCCCCGTTTTTTAGTTTTAAGGCCCGGGGTAGTTATGCGAAGGATCGGATTCGGAGTATTGCCGATAGCAACGATAACTTCATCAACATCTATAGTAAATTCAGAACCCTGCACAGGGTGGGAGCTTCTTCTGCCTGAGGCATCCGGTTCACCTAACTGCATTTTAATACAAACAGCCTGTTTTACAAAACCTTTTTCATCCCCGATATATTTCACCGGATTAGTCAAAAAATAAAACTCAATCTCTTCTTCTTTCGCCCGGATAATCTCCTCTTCCCGCGCTGGCATTTCCTGTTCGGAACGGCGATACACCAAATACACATGGTTCGCGCCGAGCCGTTTCGCGGTCCGGGCTGAATCCAGAGCGACATTCCCTCCCCCAATAACCACAACGCGTTCGCCTCTTTTTACGGGAGTATGATACTCGGGAAATTTATACGCTTTCATTAAATTCACGCGCGTAAGAAATTCATTGGCTGAATACACACCATTAAGGTGTTCTCCGGGAATGCCCATAAAATTAGGAAGGCCCGCGCCCGCGCCGATAAAAACCGCGTTAAAACCCTTTTTGAATAAATCCTCTATTGTAAGAGTCCGACCAATCAACACATTGGTCATAAATTGAACTCCCAGGTCCTTCAAAACTGATATCTCTTTCGCAACAATCGCTTTAGGAAGGCGGAATTCCGGGATACCATACACCATGACCCCGCCAAGCTTATGAAATCCTTCAAATACTGTAACGGCATACCCTTTTTTGATCAATTCAGCAGCACATGTAAGCCCCGCGGGACCTGAACCTACAACAGCAACTTTTTTATTTTTAGCACCGATCGTGGTGTCCGGGTCAGCCGTGTATTCCTGTTTTTTCTTATGTGCCAGGGCCCAATCGCCAAGAAACCGCTCCAGCCTCCCGATACTGATGGGATCCGCCCCCATCTTATTTAAAACACAAAACGCCTGGCATTGCTCTTCCTGTGGACATACTCTTCCCGTAACACAAGGAAGCATATCTGTTTCCCGGATAATATCAACCGCTTTCTGGAAATTTTTTTCACGGAGGGCTTTTATAAAATCGGGGATATTGACTCGTACAGGGCAACCGTTAACACACGGCTTATTCACACACTGAAGACAACGGAACGCTTCAGATAAAGACTCCTCTTCGGAATAACCAAGAGGGACCTCATCGAAATTACGGATCCTTTCATCAGCGGGTTGCTGCCTCATCGGCACGCTTTTCTTTTCAGGTTTCATGTTTCTACCCCGGCATATTCTGCCTTATTCACCGCATTCTTCACAGGTATACGTTTCCAACCGTTTTATCAAAACATCAAAATCGACTTGATGGGCGTCAAAATCGGGACCATCCATGCACGTAAATCTGGTAACTCCTTCAACCGTCACCCTGCACGCGCCGCACATACCCATTCCGCATACCATTAATGAGTTAAGGCTGACAATGGTCTTAATGTTTTTTTCCTTTGTCGCTTCAGCAACCGCTTTCATCATCAACGCAGGGCCGATCGCGAAAACACGGTCAATTGTTTCTCCTGAATCCAACAAACCTTTAAGCGCATCGGTGACAAATCCTTTAGTTCCGTACGAACCGTCGTTAGTTGTCATAACAAGCCGGTTGGAAACCTGTGCCATTTTTTCTTCCCAAAAAACATATTCTCGTGACCGGAAACCGACAATCGCGGTAACAGTATTCCCCTTTTCCCGCAAGGCGCGGGCCAAGGGAAAAATCGGAGCAACGCCAATCCCGCCGCCGATCACAACCGTATTTCCAAACCGCTCTATCTCCGTAGGATTACCTTGCGGACCTAAAAGATCAAGGATCGTCCCTCCTTGATGCAAAGAAGCCAAAAGACGAGTGGTCTTGCCGGTTTCCTGAAATACCAAAACCACGGTCCCTCTCGTCCGGTCATAATCAGCGATAGTTAAAGGAATACGTTCCCCTTCTTCCGCGGCCCGAACTATAACAAATTGTCCTGCTTGAGCTTTAGCCGCTATCAAAGGGGCCTCAAGAAGCATATAATAGACATGGGGAGCAAGAGGATATTTATCCAGAATGGCAATCATCGGAATTATTCTTTTTGCTTACTTCTCTGCGCAATTTCGTAGGTATCAATAGCGATCCCTAACTCTTCATTGGTGGGAATAACAAAAACTTTTATACGGGAACTATCGGCGCTTATACAAGAATCGCGCCCCCGCTGGATATTCTGATTCCGGGCATCATCAAACACAATACCAAGAGCTTCCAGGCCATCAAGAGATTCGCGTCTGATGTAAGCATTGTTTTCCCCGATCCCTCCGGTAAAAATTATAGCATCGGTTTGTTTAAGGACAGCCAGATATGAACCGATATATTTCCTCAAACGGTAACAGAACATATCAATAGCCAACGCAGCTCGCGGGTTGCCGTTTTCTTTTTCTTGAAAAAGATTCCTCATGTCATTGCTTACGCCGGAAATACCAACAAGGCCGCTCTTCTTATTCAAAAGGTCATTAAGACCAGAACACGTATATCCCTTGTTTTCAAGATAAAACATCACCGCCGGATCGATGTCACCGCTTCGCGTGCCCATAATCAAACCTTCAAGAGGAGTAAATCCCATGCTGGTATCAACAGACCTGCCCTTTTCAATCGCGGCAATACTACAGCCATTGCCTAAATGACACGTAATCATGTTAAGAGCGTGAATTCCTTCTCTCACGATAGACGCGCACCGCATTGCCACGTACCGGTGGGACGTCCCGTGGAACCCGTAACGCCGAATATGATACTGTTCATATAATGAATACGGAATCGCGTAAAGATATGCTTTTTGCGGAATAGATTGGTGAAACGCGGTATCAAAACATGCCGCCTGAATCGCGCCGGGAATATATTTCTGAGTCGCTTTAATCCCCATAAGATTCGGCGGATTATGCAAAGGGGCCAAATCAGAATAAGCTTCTATTTTCCGGACAACGTCGCCTGTAATACGTACCGAACCGTTAAATTCTTCGCCGCCATGAACCACACGATGGCCGATACCTTCAATTTCATTGACTGAAGAAATCACGCCGTGCCGGCTGTCCGTCAGCATTGAAATAATAAAATTGATACCCTCTTCATGATTCCTGATCTGGTTTTTTAATTCAATCTCACCCTTAATGCTTTTCTGACAGAACAAAGAGTTCTCTTCCCCGATTTTCTCCAGCAAACCACGCGCTATCACCGTTTCTTCAGGCATCTGAAACAGCTGATATTTCACAGACGAACTTCCGGAATTAATAACAAGTATTTTCATTCGTTAATGATACTCCGCTAATTTTTTAATGCGTTTAAGCATATTAGGATGCGTGCTCAACAACTCCATAACTTTATCCCCCCAGCCTAAACGCACGCGTTTTCTCCTCAACTGTTCAAGTTCCTGAGGATCAATCGTACCGCTTTTGTCAAAATCAAGCTGCCGTAATTCCCGTATTTCTGCCGCGGCTTGAGACGGATCATTAATAAAAAACGCTTTTAAACCTTCAGATTCTTTTAAAGATTCCCTGTCCATGCGGGCTGACCCGTATACCAGTTTATACAACGCGGTCGCTAAAGCTGATGGGGGATTCCCCAAAGCAACAGAACCCTGATCGGCAAAATATTCACGTATACGTGAAGCGTACAACACGAGCAAATTAGTGATAAAATAAAAAACAAATGCCGCGATACCTATTAAAACCGTATTAGCTCCCCGTTCTTCATCACGCCTTCGGCCATAAAACATAAAAGACCAGGCAAGACGGTATAAAATAAGAGGGATAACCGAAAGAAGAGTAATTGTTAGAACATCCCTGTTTTTCAAATGGCTCAATTCATGGCCAAGGACAGCCCGCAATTCCTCTCTATTCAACAAACGCACAATACCTTCGGTAACGCACACCCTGCCGTCCCGAATGCTTCTTCCGAACGCGAACGCGTTTGGGATATCTACCTGGGAAATACCGACTCTGGGCATAGGAATATTCGCCCGCATGGCGAGCTCTTCAACCATACTGAATAATTCAGGGTTTTCTTCCCGTTTAATATATTTAATACGCATCTGCCACTCAACCAAAAACGGGCCGATCATGTATTGAATAAATATCATAACAAACGCTAAAACAATATGGGCGTAAAAATTCGTTATCCCTAAGCGTGTCGCCGCTATCGTTAATACCGCGTACATAATACCGAAAAAAACAGTCATTAACAACCATAACCTTAATTGCAAAAAAAACATATATCTCTCCTTAATGAACAGACACTTTATGGAACGTAGAGAACATAAAGTGTAGCCCGCCATTGTTCCTCTGGCGAGGCGTCTGTGAATTAACTTCGACAGTAACAAGCAAATTTCGTCAGGAATTTGCGCCGTGTTTTACTGCCGAAGAAAATAACTTTTTTCAATTTGAGCACGTGACTTACGGAGCGAACAACGTGAGCGAACATAAGTCACTGCCTGCCATAGGCAGGGAATTTAACCCAGGTCCGAAAGTTACGCAGTGTTTAACTGACGTAGTATTATTTTATTACTTCAGCTTTTATAGTCAATTTAAGAATCGGATCTTCCGGTTTATCGGTATGAACATACACAAACTGCTGAACCGGTCCTGAATATCCTGAACTTTTAAATGTCACTCCTATTTCCGTGCTTTCACCGGGAGCCAGATCCTTTTTCTTTACTTCCGACGCGGTACAGCCGCACGACGTATTAATATCTTTAATTTTTATCGGCTGTTGTGATTCATTCGTAATAGTAAACACATGATTAACTTCGGTCCCCTGTTTGATCTGGCCAAAATCCCAGACAAAAGGATCGGCCGGTTTGGGAACAGACGTTTGAACGGGCTGAACAACATTACCTGCGGTCTCTGAAACAGGAAGGGCTGAAGGAACAGATTTCCCCATGGTTTTCAAAGCGCAACCCGACGCCATAAAACTCACAACGAAACCGAGTGACACCAGAACTAAAAAATTTCTCATCATGCCCTCCAGATTAAATATGCGCCGAGCCCAAAAAGCAGCAGCGCCATACAGAATTTAATAATAACCATATTCTTCTGAATAAAACCGGAAAACTTATGGGAACTTACCCCCCCCAAAGCAAGAATAAACACGACCGCCAGAGGAAGAATGAACATTACATTATAGAGCAACAAATACGCCAGGGCCTGTATTTTTATATTTGTTGTTTTCAATACAAACGTTATGGTAGGCAGGTATGTTTGTCCCGTACAAAGCGATTCAAGAATAGAGATAAGGAACCCTGTTATAAACGCGCTCAAAACAAGACGGAGCATTATCCATTGTTCACCTGGGATATCATTCCCCTGCTTCCTATAATACATTCCGATAACCGCGTGGATACGGTTCTTAACCGAACGAGGGAGCTGCTGGACAAATCCATCCGTTTTGCCGCCGGTCCGCAGGAACAAAACCAGATCATACACGGCGAACGCTCCGAAAACAAGGCTGAGACCGCCTATGGAATAGTTAAATATTCTTCTGAACTGCCAAAATCCTTCAGTTTGGTACAAAAAATTAAAAATCCCAAGACCGATCAGAAAGTATGTTATAAAAACAGCACAGATATAACACAACCCAATAATAACTAAGCGTTTCTTCCCATATCCCTGAAGTCCAAGATATGACATAAAAAAAACGATTACCGTGAAAGCACACGGATTAATCCCATCCACCAGTCCGAGTCCGGCGACAGTCAAACCGCTCAGGCTGAAAAAACGTGAAATTAAATCCACGGCCGGGACTGGTACGGATCCTTTTCTTCCTTTATCAAGTGAGGTATCAATGAACGGAAAAAGTTTTTGCTGGATTTCATCCCGGCCCCACAAAAATTTTCCATCAATAAATATAACCGGAGGGCCTTGTTGTTTAGTTACCGAATACCGTTCTTTAAGCGCTATAAGAAGTTTATAGTTCTCAATATCTCCTATTTCGCGCATTTCTAAATTTATTTTTTCGCCGTACCGTTCCCGCACAAGAGGAAGGAATTCGTTTTCAAGTTTATTGCATTCGTGGCAGGTAACAGAGTAAAAAAAGATTACTGCCGGCTTGGGCGCACCAGGCTGCGGAGCGGCCGTACCGATTCCCGGCAGGCTTAAAATAAAAAAAAGAATTACAAAGACGATTTTCTTCATCTCAATAATTCATCTCTTCCCGTGAACGCAATCTTAAAACTGCTCTTGAGTCCCGGCAATTGGAGGGTAATAATAAAGGTATATTCCAGGGTCAAAATACTGAAAATCCCGCGTTATTGCTCATGATCCGAGATAATCTTCAGTATTTCCTTTTTCGTTTCAGCGCGTTTAAGCAACTCCACGATAAACTTATCTTTCACCAGACGGGAAATTTCCGCGAGTATCTTTAAATGGCCGCCGACATTATCCTGAGGAGAAGCAAGGACAAAAAACAGGTATGTTTTTTCTCCATCGAGAGCGCCAAAATCAACTCCCTCTTTATGGCGGGCGAACGCGAGAACAAAATCACGGACACTTTCTGATTTCGCGTGGGGAATAGCGACACCGTTTCCGATCCCCGTTGACCCGAGCTTTTCCCTTTTAACCAACGCGCCTAAAAACTCTTTGGGATCTTTGATCTTTTCCGACGATGCCGCGGCAAGATCAACCAGTTCGGTAAGTAATTTTTTCTTGGAATGCTCTTTCAGTTCAAGATCAATATGTTTCTCTTTAAGCAAAACAGACAGCTTAATTGATTTTTCAATAGTCATCGTCCCTGTCTCTTTCCAATCCGCAAAACTGCCGCCGACGGCACACGCCTTCTAATTATTCAACGGGAATAACGATATTTGTACCGGCTTTCAATTTATTGGGATTTTTAATTTTATCTTTGTTCAATTCATAAATATACTTCCAGCGGTTCCCGTTGCCAAGCTCTTTCGCCGCAATTTTCCATAAAGAATCGTTTTTCTGAATAGTATATTCGCGAGTTGAAACCCTGACTTCACCTTCAAGGGTCTGTTTCGCTTCTTCTACATATTTTCCTTCTTCAACCGGCGTCGCCTCGGATGGAACCTGCTCTCCGGACGGAATCATCACTTCTTCAACTTCCGCCACCATAAACTGCGCGTTACGGTCTTTCTGCATACCCACCAGGTCAGTCACCGGCGCAACAGCATCAAGTTTGCCGCGGCTTATGATTTTGATTCTATCTTCGGCAATACCCTTGTCCAGAATATATTGCTTAACCGCGTCGGCACGCCGCCTTCCCAGTTTTTCGTTATATGTTTCCGAACCGCGGGTATCGCAATTTCCCGTAATTAAAATATCCGCCTTTGGATTTTTATTCAACGCCCTGACCGCTTCATTAAGGATAGAAGAAGCATCGTCCCTGATATCGGTTTTATTAAAATTAAAATAAATTTTCACGTTCTTGATTATTTTCTTTATCAGAAGAGAAGGCCGCAGTTCTTTTGGCTGAGGAGGGGGTAATTCTTCCGATTTGTAATCGAAAATTATTTTATATAAATAGCAGTATCCCCTGTTTCC
>JAQUMS010000013.1 GCA_028717985.1 Candidatus Omnitrophota bacterium | reverse complement strand
CGTTGCTGTCATCAATAGTACAGGCGGTCGTTTTTTGTTTGTTAAGTACGATTTATTTCGCGCTTGTTTTAAATCAGGATGGGGAAGAGGTGACTGTTCATTAAAGAATACTCCTTGCGTAATCATTCCGAAAATCTCTACGATATTTTCGGAATACGCTGCGGAGTTAAAATTACACGACTAACGTCGTGTAATTTTAAGGAGGGACTCATGGATGTGCATGCTGGTTTAGCGATAGGTTTACCGATTGGGTTGGGTTTGGCGGCGTTGGGAGGGGGATTGGGTTTGGGGATGGCGGTTTCCGGTGCCTTGAGGTCAATGGGGCGTCAGCCGGAGATGGCGAATAAACTTTTAATCAATATGACTATTGGTTGTGCATTAATCGAGTCTATAACGATTTACGTGCTGGTAGTTGTTTTCATTCTCATGGGGAAGATTTGAAATGGAACTTCTGAAACTTTTGAATTTAAGCGAAATCGTCGCCCAGATAGCCTGTTTCCTGCTGGTTCTGGGGTTATTGCGTGTTTTTGCCTGGAAGCGTATTCTGGGTATGCTTGATGCGCGTAAAGAACGGATAGCGTCTGAATTCAAGAAAATCGAGGATATTCGCCAGGAGGTAGAGCGTTCCAGAAAAGAATATCAGGAAAAGCTTGAGCATATAGAGGAGTTATCTCGGGCCAGGATAACGGAAGCGGTGAATGAAGCTAACCGCGTTGCGCGGGAAATCCGGATTAATTCTCAGGAGGAATCGAAGAAAATCATTGATAACGCGCAGGAACATATCAGGCTCGAAACCCGTAAAGCCAAGGAAGACTTAAAGGAAAGTGTTGTCATTTTAGCGATGGAAGCCGCGGAAAAAATAATCCGGGATAAAATATCCAAGGATGAAGAGAAAAAAATAATTTCCGATTTCCTTCTGGAAATGGAAAAGATGCCATGACCGATAAAGTAATCGCGAAACGCTACGCTGAAGCGTTTCTTTTGAGTTGCGAAAAGAAACAGAGAATGGCCCGGGCGGTTGAGGAGTTGTGCTTAATTAAAAACGCCGTTCTTTCTAATGTTGAATTGAAGGTTTTTTTGGAAAGCGTTGAAATAAATCACGATGAAAAATTAGCTTTTTTAGACGCAGCCTTCGGTAAAACCGTCAGGTATGAAACTGTCCAGTTTTTGAAATTCCTGTGCGAAAGAAAGCATATTCAGGATCTGGTGATGATTGCCGATTGCGCGGAAGCTTTATATTCCGCCGGACAAAAGAGCGAAGGCCTGATCAGGACAACCGTCAGGTTGGAGAATACGGTTGTTGATACGATACGCGCATATCTGGAGAAGAAATTACAGAAGGAAATTAATTTTAAAATAGAAATAGATCCCGGGTTGGTCAGCGGGATCCAGGTTATTGTCGATAACCTGATCATCGACGGTTCAGTACGAAGGCGCCTGGAAGAATTGAGGGCGAAGCTTCTTTCAATCAAGGTGGTGTAATATGGGGATAGACCCGGATGAAGTGACATCGGTTATCCAAAAAGAACTGGAGCGGTATAAAGTCAGGCTCAGGATGGAATCCGTGGGAAGCGTTGTACAGGTAGGAGACGCTATTGCCCGGGTTTATGGCCTGGATGATGTGATGGTCGGAGAACTCGTGGAATTTCCCGGGAAAATCCTGGGAATGGTTTTTAATCTGGAAGAAGACAGCGTCGGCGTGGTTATCTTCGGGCCGGATAATCCGGATATCACGATTAAAGAAGGTGATGTCGTTAAGCGTACCGGTACAATCGCCAGGATTCCTGTCGGGGAATCTTTACTTGGCAGAGTGGTAGGCGCGTTGGGAAAACCTTTGGATGGGAAAGGCCCGGTAAAAACCGGCAGGTATCGTCCTCTTGAAACAAGCGCGCCAAACGTTGTTCAGCGCCAGCCTGTAACGGAACCGTTGCAGACAGGTATTAAGGCGATTGATGCGTTGACTCCTATCGGCCGCGGACAACGTGAATTGATCATTGCCGACCGTCAGACCGGAAAAACCGCGCTTGCCATCGATACTATTATTAATCAGAAGGGCGCCGGGATGTATTGCGTGTATGTTGCGATCGGTCAAAAAATTTCCAATATCGTGGCGGTATCCCAGATTTTGGAAAAATACGGCGCGATGGAATATACGACGATCGTCTGTGCGTCATCACGGGCGTCGGCTTCTTTACAATATCTTGCCCCGTATGCCGGATGTGCTATCGGAGAAGAATTAATGTATTCGGGAAAACACTGTCTGGTAATTTATGATGATCTTTCCAAGCACGCGCAGGCATATCGTCAGCTTTCTTTGCTTCTTCGGCGACCGCCGGGCCGTGAGGCTTATCCGGGAGATGTTTTTTATCTGCATTCCCGTCTTTTGGAACGGGCGGCAAAACTTAATGATGAACTTGGCGGCGGATCGATGACCGCTCTTCCTATTCTTGAAACCCAGGCAGGGGATATTTCAAGTTATATCCCCACAAATGTCATTTCGATTACAGACGGGCAGATTTACCTGGAAACCGATCTTTTTTTTGCCGGGGTGCGTCCGGCGGTTAACGTGGGGTTATCGGTGTCACGCGTAGGGGGTAAGGCTCAGACCAAAGCTATGCGGCAGGTTTCCGGGAGATTACGGCTTGACCTCGCGCAATACCGTGAACTGGTAACGTTTACCCAGTTGGGTTCTGAATTGGATAAAACTACCCAGCAGCAATTGACCCGCGGTGAGCGCATGGTGGAAATATTAAAACAGGAACAATTCAACCCTCTGCCGTTGTCCCGTCAGGTTCAGATTATGTATGCCGGTACCCATGGCTTTTTAGATGATCTTCCGGTTTCCGCAATAAAAAAATTTGAAACGGAGTTGTATCAATTTATGGACCGTGATTATCCCGATGTGGGACAGGAAATAGAGAT
The DNA here is from genome assembly GCA_028717985.1 of Candidatus Omnitrophota bacterium. Taxonomy (GTDB): domain Bacteria; phylum Omnitrophota; class Gorgyraeia; order Gygaellales; family Profunditerraquicolaceae; genus STD1-16. The sequence continues at coordinate 9,044 of JAQUMS010000013.1, read as the reverse complement.
CAAAAAGGAATTAAGCGATAGTTTGACGGCAAAAATTGACCAAGCTGTACAAGCCTTTAAAAAACAATTCGTACAGGAGGTCTTATCGGATGGTTGAATCGCTTAAACAGATAAAAATACGGATCCGCGGTATTGAAAGCACTAAAAAGATTACCCGCGCAATGGAGATGGTTTCGATCTCGAAATTAAAACACATAGAGAGTTTTCTCAATTCTCACCGCTCGTATTTCCAGGCTCTTGAGTCAATCGTGGATCATACTCTGAGAGCTTCGGAAGGCACAGGCCATGTGTTTTTCAGGGAAACAAAATCGGCGGAGAGCGTGGGTGTATGCGTAATTACTTCTGATGCCGGTTTATGCGGGACGTATAACAACGCAGTTATTAAATGTGCGGAAGATTTTGCCGCGCAGCATAACGGTAAAAATATATCGCTGGTTCCTGTCGGGAAAAGAGGTTTTACCTATTTTAAAAAGAAAACATTCCGAATACCCCGGAGTTTTACCGGGTTGAACGGCCGGTATTCCGTTCCCGTTGCCGATGAAGTCGCCGCTATACTTTCCCGGATGTTTATTGATAACCAAGCGGATGAGGTGTATGTTGCGCATATGCATTTTGAGTCTCTCGCGAGATACCGTCCGGTAGTTACGAAATTGTTCCCTATGGAAAAAACAAAAGAATGCCCGATGGATTTTTCGTTTGAGCCACATGGTGAGCGGATACTCGATGAGCTTTTGCCATGGTATATCCGCGCTAAAATACGGCTGATCATGGTGGAATCGTTTATCGCTGAGCACGGATGCCGGATGGTGGCCATGAAAACGGCTTCCGATAATGCCAAAGAATTGATGGATGCTTTGGTTGTGATGAGGAATAAAGCCAGGCAGGCCTCGATCACAAAAGAAGTAATCGAAATTATCTCTTCATCCGGGAAAATATAAAGGAGCAGGCCATGAAATACGGGAAAGTGATACAGGTAATCGGCCCGAGCGTTGATGTTAGATTTACCGAGCATCAGGTTCCGCGGCTTTTTAACGCTCTTAAGATCGAGGAGGCGGAGCAGGGAATAGACCTTACTCTTGAGGTAGCTCAGCATATCGGGAATAATACCGCGCGTTGTATCGCGATGGGGTCTACCGACGGATTACAGCGGGGAATGAAAGTTCGTGACCTTGAAATGCCTATATCGGTTCCGGTGGGAAGCCAGACGTTAGGACGGATATTTAATCTTTTGGGAGAACCGTTGGATGGGGCCGGTCCGGTTTCAGAGCCGGATACACGAAGACCTATTCATGCCAATTCTCCCAGTTTTGAAGAACAGCTCCCTCTTTCTTCAATGCTTGAAACAGGCTTGAAGGTTATAGATCTTTTAGCGCCATATCCTAAAGGCGGAAAAATCGGGTTGTTCGGCGGCGCCGGTGTAGGAAAGACGGTTATTGTTATGGAACTTATCCGTAGTATTGCCTCCGAGCATGGAGGTGTTTCAGTATTTGGGGGGGTCGGGGAGCGCAGCAGAGAGGGAAACGAATTGTGGCTGGAATTGAATGCGTCGGGCGTCAGTAAAAAAACCGCGCTGGTATTCGGCCAGATGAATGAGCCGCCCGGCGCGCGTTTGCGCGTGGGGTTGTCCGCGTTGACAATGGCGGAATATTTCAGGGATCAGGAAGGCAAAGATGTTTTGTTGTTTATTGATAATATTTACCGGTTTGTCCAGGCCGGTTCGGAAGTCTCCACGTTGCTGGGACGTATGCCTTCGGCAGTCGGTTATCAGCCGAATCTTGCGACTGAAATGGCGCAGTTACAAGAACGTATCGCTTCTACCCGCCGGGGGTCCATAACGTCGGTGCAGGCGGTGTATGTGCCGGCGGATGACCTTACGGATCCTGCTCCGGCGACGATATTTTCCCATCTCGACGCTAAAACGGTGCTTTCCCGCAAGATCGCGGAATTAGGGATTTATCCTGCGGTCGACCCTCTGGATTCTTCCTCCCGGATTATGGATCCGCGTATTATCGGAAAAGAACATTATGATACGGCGTTAAGCGTGCAGAGGGTCCTTCAGCGTTACAGGGAATTAAGCGATATTATATCTATTTTGGGGATCGAGGAGCTTTCCGATGAAGATAAATTGATTGTGGCACGCGCCAGAAAAGTACAAAAATTCTTTTCCCAGCCTTTTTTTGTCGCTGAAGCATTTACCGGCATGAAAGGTAAATACGTGAAACTGCAGGATACGATTAAGGGATTCAGGATGATTATCGAAGGCAACCTTGATGAATTGCCGGAACAGGCGTTTTATATGGTGGGAACTATTGAAGAAGCCGTCGAAAAAGCCGCCGTATTAACGAAGAAATAAAAACTATGAACAAATTTTTTCATCTCAGGATAATAACAGTGGAGAAGACGGTTTTTGACGGGAGTGTTTCGTATCTCTCAATCCCGGGTGAAGCTGGTTTTGCGGGGATCCTTGCGCATCACGCGTCTTTGATTGCGCCTCTTGTTCCCGGTCCGATTACCATTGTTCCTGAACAGGATCCCGAACCTTCAGTGCTTAATTCGACAGGAAAGGGTATCCTGGAATTTTTTAATAATACTGCGACTGTGATTTTAGATTCCGCGCCCTCTGTTTCCTGAAACTCTTTCCCAAATTATCTTTTGAAAACATCATAAGTGTATGATATACTTATAATAATGAAAATTAGTGCCGGTTTTTTTCAGAAAATATCTTTGGTTTTTTACAGGAGGTGTTTATGAAACGGGTAGGAATTTATAATATATTTTTTCAAGGAATAACGATTTCTATTTTTTTATTTTCCGGAATTCCCGTTCAGGCCGGAGACCCCTACGCGAAAATTGACCGTAAAATAACAGGGTATTATTATGATCCGGGGACCGGTACCCTTATTGCTAAATATGACGATCTGAGCCCTTCTGAAGTCGAGCAGTATCTGTGGTATACCAAAAATTACGTTACTGTGAATGCCGTGAGGAAGGCCTCAGGCAGTGAGATTGCCAATGTTTCCGTCGAGTATATGAAGTTTTTGAGCGCCGCTCAAATATCTTCTTTGACCGCGGCTGATTTTTCGAAGTTGTCGGATGCTCAAAAAAGTGCTTTAAGTGAATCACAGGTCCAGAGTTTGAATATGGCTGAAATTCCTATAGCCAATTTGCCTTATGATATGATCCCTAAATTATCCATTCAGCAAATTCAGTCTGTTCCCGCGTTCCTTTTTGCTAATTTGAGCGCCGGGCAAATATCTGAGCTTACGAAAGATCAGGTTGGGGTGTTAACTAACGCGCAATTTTCTGCGCTTAGCTTGCAGAAGCGGGACGCGTTTAGTGACGCGCAGATAAAAGCGCTTAATGTGGCCGCGATAGATGTGAACCTTTTATCAAATGCTAAAATATCCTCGTTGAGCGCGGCTCAGATTGCGGTCATCCCTCTGGCAAATTTTAAAACCTTAGCCGCCAATACCGCTAAATTCCAGTCGTTGACAGCAACACAAATAGGAGCGGTGACTACCGCGCAATTTACAGCTTTAACTAACGCGCAATTAAAAACTATTACCCCGAGCCAAATGGCGGGTGTTACTAATACTCAGTTTGCCGCGCTTACCTCCACTCAACGTAGTCAATTTACGCAGTCTCAGGTTCAGGGGATAAATACCGCGGATGTTCTTATTTCAAGCTTGAGTACGACCCAGCGTTCATGGCTTACCGATACTCAAATTCAGGCAATTGTGAATCCTACTCAGTTTAGTTCTCTTTCCGCGACACAGATCCCGAAATTGACCGCGGTGCAGGTTTCTTCCATGAGCAATACTAATTATACGTCGTTAAGTACTGCATTGCGGAGTGCTATGACTCCGGAACAGGTCCAGGCGCTTAATACCGCGAGCGTATTAATTCAAAATATACCCGCGGCCCAGCGTGGTAGTTTAAGCGTCGCGCAGATACAGGCGATTGCCAGTGCCGCCCAGTTTTCTTATTTAAGCGCGGCGCAGATCACAAGCCTGACAGGCCCTCAGATCAAAACCATGACTAATACTAATTACGCTGCGTTGAGTTCTGCGCAAAAAGATGCCATGACTACAGAACAGGTGCAGTCGCTTAATACCGCGAGTGTTTTGATAAGCAATATACCTTCTGCGCAACTGGAATCTTTAACCCAGTCGCAGGTCCAGGCTATAACCACTACTAGTCAGTTTCAGTATTTACCTAATTCCAAGGTGGGGTATATCAGCGCATCTAATATCCGGTACTTAACCGCTTCACAGATTCCTTCTGTTACTGCCACGCAGATATCGGCGATGACCAATACGAATTACACTGCTATGAGTACTACGTTACGAAATGCAATGACAAGCACGCAGGTGCAGGCGCTTAATACCGCAAGTGTTTTGATAAGTAATATACCCGCCGGCCAGAGGGAAAATTTAACTCAATCCCAGGTTCAGGCCATAACTACTACCAGTCAATTTCGGTATTTGCCTAATTCTAAAGTGGAGTATGTGAGTGCTTCTAATATCCGGTATCTGGTCGCCGCGCAGATTCCTTCAGTTACCAGTACACAAATATCAGCGATGACAAACGCGAATTACACTGCTATGAGTACTACGTTACGAAATGCAATGACAAGCACGCAGGTACAGGCGCTTAATACTGCAAGTGTTTTGATAAGTAATATTCCTGCCGCCCAACGGAGCTATTTAACGGCTACACAGATACAAACAATAGGTAATTATAACGGTACTCAATATGCGGCTGTACCTAATTCTGCGGTCCAGTATTTTAGCACGACACAGATATCCTCGATATCTTCGCAAGCTAATTTTAATACCGCGTTTCCTGCGAGTCAGGATGCTACCCGGCTTCGAACGCTTACTCAGGCGCAGATTATGGCAATACCTGCATCTTATTATAATTCAATAAAGAGCCGGCTTTCTGCCGCACAGCTGTCGTGGAGGCCGTAATAATTTTCCCTTGACAAGGCGGGAAATGGTGGTATAGTAACACCCGTAGTGGATAAAAGATTAGAAGTCTAGAACCTGAAGGGTGGTGCGGATTGCTAACCTTCAGGTTTTTTTATTTCTGGCATTATCTATTATCCCTGATCCGCGGTAGAAATCCTACCGGGATCACCCCGATGAATACGATGAAATTCTATGGAATTTCATCGGTCGGCCCTATCTATGGGCAAATTTTGCAATTGCAAAATTTGGGATTATAATTTTTTGGAAAAGGAGGTAGTACAGATTATGGCAAGAGGTAAAGTGAAGTGGTTCAGTAATCAAAAGGGGTATGGGTTTATCACCCCTGAGACAGGTGAAGATGTGTTTGTGCATCACAAATCCATTCAGGGTGAAGGTTATAAGTCATTGGCCGAGGGGCAGGAAGTTGAGTTTGAAATTGAAAAAGGCCCTAAAGGTTTTCAGGCTGTTAACGTTGTAAAACTGTAATCCGGTAAGTCAAGCCCGGCTTCAGAAGAGCCGGGCTTTTTTTTTAAACAGAAGGTTTACGCCGGCTCCGCCACCGTAGAAAAAGTGCACGGGGTAATTTTTTATGTCAAGGTGCACTCGAGCCGGATGTAAAAGGAGGCATCATGCATACTGGTAAAATAAAGAAATTGGTAAAAGACAGAGGTTTCGGCTTTATCAGCGATACCGACGGCAGAGAGGTTTTTTTTCACCAGAGCAGTATCCTGGATTCTCAATTTAACGCGCTTCAGGAAGAACAGAGCGTTGAATTTGAAGTGGAAAAATCACCTAAAGGGCCCAGGGCGGTTAATGTTCGGGTAGTTGCTGCTCCCCAGGCATAATAATAATGTGGACGGTCCTGTTTTTTGGAAGTTGAAATCGTGATATGAAAATAGCGCGAAGCAGATCAAATAATCAGCCGAAAAATAGAACCGTCCCCATTTTTACACATATTCGTAAGTTGAAAAGATGCAGACGGTGCCCGCAGATGAATCCTCCTGTGGTGAGTGGCCGTCCGGTAGAAAGCCGTGTTATTCTTGTTGGGCAGGCTCCCGGTGATAAGGAGCCGAAGTTAGGCAGGCCGTTTGCATGGACTGCGGGTAAAACGCTTTTCGGCTGGTTCAGAGACTCAGCAGGTTTGAACGAAGAAGAGTTTCGCTCCGCCATTTATATGGCGGCCGTGTGCCGGTGTTTTCCGGGGAAAAAACTAACCGGCGGTGACCGCGTGCCGTCGCCGCAGGAAGTGTGGAATTGTTCCGTTTGGCTCAAACGCGAATTGAAGATTCAGCGGCCCGCTTTGATTATCCCTGTCGGCAAACTGGCTATCTAACGATTCCTCCCATCTCAAAATCTTGATCAAATCATTGGCCGGCAGTTTAAAGTAACACGTGAAGGGCATCATTTTGATGTTATTCCTTTGCCGCATCCTTCAGGCGCATCTCCCTGGCATCGTAAAGAACCGGGAAAAACCCTGCTTAAACGCGCATTGTTGTTTATTGTTGAACATCCGGCTTTCAAAAAACTGTTAAAATAAATCAGCAATATTTATACCTCCTTATACGTCAGGAGGTATTTTTATGTTATGACCATTTCCACTCCGGAAGTGGACCAGCTTTTTGGTTGGTCCACTTCCGGAGTGGAACAAGGTTAGGGTGGTGATACCATCCTATTGATTTTGCGGCCGATAGAAGTATAATAAACAGAGACTATAATTTGGAACAACAACATAAAATCGTTTTTCCCAAAATGAGACCGGATAACTATGAATCACGTTTAATTTATTCAACCGATATGGGCGCGGTATGCCCTGGTTGCAATAAGCCTGAGAAGAACTGCGTGTGCCGTCAGATTAAGAAGGCGGCTGTGCCTGAAACGGATGGTGTCGTGCGGATCCGTTATGTGACTAAAGGCCGTAAAGGAAAAGGCGTAACATTGATCACGGGCCTGCTTTTGAGCGAGAATGACCTTGAAGAATTATCCCGGCAGTTAAAACGGCACTTGAGTACAGGCGGCACGGTAAAAGATCACGCGATCGAATTGCAGGGTGATCACCGCGAGAAAGTTGAACAGATATTATACCGGGAGCGGCTTAAATTTTCTCGCGATGTTAAGAAATAGGAACGTTCCCTTTGTATGGAGAGTATACATATGATGAGACTTCTTTTAATTGCGTGCGGCGGAGCGGCCGGCACTCTCTTGAGATACCTTCTTTCCGGAGTTGATTATAAATTTTCAAACGGTATTTTTCCTGTAAGTACCCTGATCGTGAACCTTTCCGGTTCGTTAGTGATCGGATTTCTGTGGGGATTATTTGAGCGGGTATCTGTTTCTCCGGATATCAGAATGTTTATTTTCATCGGTATCCTCGGGGGTTTTACGACCTTTTCAACTTTCAGCCTGGAGAATTTTAATTTAATACGCGACGGCGAGGTTAAGATAGCGTTGATTAATATCGGTATTACGAATCTGCTTGGAATCTTTTTTGTCTATGCCGGGTTTTTGGTTTCGAGATTGCTGATGAATATCTTAAAGGAGGCACTGTAATGAAACTTCCGGAAGAAGGGATGTTGTTAAGAGTATTTGTCGGGGAATCGGATTTGTATAACGGTAAAGCCCTCTATGAGCAGATTGTGATCAAAGCCCGTGAATTAAACCTTGCCGGAGCGACAGCTGTTCGGGGAATTATGGGATTCGGCGCTACCAGCCGTATGCATACCGCAAAATTACTGCGTTTATCGGAAGATATGCCGGTTGTAATCGAGATCGTTGACACGGAAGATAAACTGAATACGCTGATGCCGTTTCTTGATGAAGTGGTAACAGAAGGTTTGATTACCCTGGAAAAGATCCAGGTGATTAAATACCGGCACGGGTGAAGCAAAACGTAAAAATTCGGACTACCCTGTTTGGGGATTTTATCCGGTATCCATTGTCAGAAAAAAGTGTTACATGTATCCCAGTGATTGAAGGCGTTGTCTTTGGTTTTCTATTTCATCAGGAAGGGGAATATTGTTTTCAGCGCGAAGGGACACAAATTTGATTGAGCATATCTCGTATGCGGCGTTTCCAGCAGGCTGAAAATTTAGTGTAAGCGAAAAATCTCTGTTTTTTACTGTTGCTATTCCGATATCTGCGTAATAATAAAATTCTTCCCGCCTGTTGTCCAGTGTGGTTTCTTCAATCATAAGAGGAATTTTTTGTGAATCTGGAGACGTAAAACTATACCGAAGTCCTATATCAGTACCCGGAAGCGTAAGTTTTTGATTTGTTTTTAATAAAATATAAATTCTATACGCGGAATTTGGCATCTCCGCGGATAACTTTAAAGGGATAGCGGGAGTGTTAGGGACGCGATACAGAGATGTTCTCAGTATGAATTCTTTATTGATGCGATACGCCCATGGTTTGGGGGAATATTCTTTGTGCGCCGGATCCCGAGGGGAATCAGCCGGGAATTCGTCTGTTTGTATCTGGTTTTCAGGATCAGCGGTAAAAGAGTATATCGGGATATAAAACGCGTAATCAGGCGGAAGTTTTTTACGTGAATATTTCGCTGTTTTTATTTCAGGGAAAATCGTTTTCATGTATAATTTTGTTAAGTAATGGACGGTCGCCGGTTTTTTGTCGGCTATATTTTTTGTTTCATAAGGGTCGTTTTTTAAATCAAACAGCATTTTTTTGTCAATAACGTATTTATATCCGGCAGTCCGGATTGCGTGGAGAGAATAAACAGCCTTCTTGGCGGCATAAAAATGGTTTAGATACCAGCGCAAGCTGATTCCGTTTATTCGTTTTCCGGGAGGCAGGGGGATTCGGCACATATCGAGTATGGTGGGCATTATATCGATTGCTTCCGTGAACCGGTTCTCGGTATGGTTTTTTTTGAATAAAGGCGGATAGGATATAATCAGCGGGGTTTTGATTAATGAATCCCAGGGAATAGGTCCTCCGTGGGTAAATGGTTTGTGTTCTCCTAAGTTTTCCCCGTGGTCCGAGGTGATGAACAGGGCAGTAGTATCCAGTATTCCCGCCGAGCGTAATTCCGAATAAAGTTTCCCGATAATAGTATCG
>JAQUMS010000012.1 GCA_028717985.1 Candidatus Omnitrophota bacterium | reverse complement strand
GAAGAATACCTGGAGGCAGTAGAGTATTTTAATGAATTAGAAATAGATATGATTGAATTGAATATTTCCTGTCCCAATGTAAAATCCAGGGGATTGGTGGCGCAGGACCCCCGGGCGGCGTATGACGCTGTGAAAGCGGCGAAAAAGGGAACCGGGAAAACATTAATTGTTAAACTCTCCCCTAATGTAACGGATATTACTGAAATAGCCCGCGCTGTAGAAACCGCGGGTGCCGACGCGGTAAGTTTGATCAATACAGTATATGGGATGAGCATAGACGCTGATACCCGGAAACCGAGGCTTGGGAATGTAATCGGCGGCTTAAGCGGCCCCGCGATAAAACCGGTGGCGTTAAAAATGGTTTATGATGTGAGCAGGTCAATTAAAATCCCTGTTATCGGCATGGGGGGCATACTTTCTTTTACTGATGCTGTGGAATTCTTGGTTGCCGGGGCTACCGCTATCAGCGTAGGGACCGGAAATTTTATTAATCCCGCGGTATCGCTTGAAATAATCAAAGGAATAGAACGGTATCTTCGGCAGCATACGATCAATTCAGTCCGGGACTTAACCGGAAGCCTAAAAATATGAGTATAAAAAATAAATTAATTGTCGCGTTGGACGTGGATACACTTATAAAAGCAAAATATTTTATCAATACGCTGTATCCACAGGTTAAAATCTTTAAAATCGGATCACAGTTATTTACTGCTGAAGGCCCTCGGGCGGTTTCTCTTGTGCGCCGAAAGGGCGCGGATGTGTTTCTTGACTTAAAGTATTTTGATATTCCCAATACCGTGGCTCAGGCGGTCCGGCAGGCGGTTCGTTTAGGCGTAAAAATGCTGACGCTTCATATTGGCGGAGGGGAAGAAATGATCCGTGCCGCAGTGTCTGCCGCGCGGGAAGAAGCACAAAAACAGAAAGCGAAAAAACCATTATTAATCGGAGTTACGGTTTTAACCAGCCAAAAAGTATCGAAAGCCGATGTCTTATCGCTTGCCCGAAAAGGAATCGCCTGGGGATTGGATGGCGTGGTCTGTTCCGCGCAGGAAACAGCGTTACTGCGGAAAAAAATAAAAAAAGATTATGTTATTGTTACTCCCGGGATCAGGCCTAGAAATGCTGAAACCGGAGATCAAAAGCGCGTTGCCACGGCTGAAGAAGCGGTGAAAGCGGGGAGTGATTATCTGGTGGTTGGAAGGCCGGTATTGGAAGCGCGCGACCCGCGTGAAGCGGTTGAACAATTAGGATAAGGGGATATATGACGGATTCAAAGATGGCGTTAGATAAAATTCAGGAAGCAGAGTTACAAGCGCAGGCGCGTGTGGATGCCGCGCAAAAAGAGGCACAGAAGATTGCGGTCGAATCCGGGGTCCAGCGGGAGGAACTTATCCGGAAAGCGTTGGTTCAGGCGGAACAGGATTGCGAGCAATTGAAAAAAAAGATGCTGAAGGATGCCGAAAAAGAGATTTCCGTAATCGAAAAAAACGCGCAGGAAGAAATTGCCCGGTTACGGCAAAGAGCGGAAAAAAAATTAGAGAAAGCTGTTGATTTTTTAAAGAATAAATTACGTAAGGAAGCACATGTCGATAACAGCGATTAAAAAAATAGAAATTATCGGCCTTGAACAGGATAAACAGGAAATGCTGAATTTTCTGCAAAAACTCGGCATGGTGGAGATCTTTACCTGCCGCACCGCCGATCATTCCTCTTTTGCAGCGGGAGCACCCGTTTCGCCGGCAGTTAATATCGCGGAGCTTGACGACGCTATCGCGTTCCTTGCAAATTACAAAGCAAAACCCGGAGTGCTGGATAGTTTTGTTAAATTAAAGCCGCTGGTATATAAGAAAGAACTGGAAACGATAGTTAATTCTTTTATGTATAAAGAAGTCCTCGCGGAATTAGCTTTATTGCGCGAGGAACAGAAAACTGTTATTCAACATAAAGAGCGGTTGCTTCAGGAAGGCGTGCTTTTGACCCCGTGGAAGTCCTTGTCGGTTCCTTTTGAAAATTTATACGGCGGCCATTTATGTGGAATCCTTTTGGGTATTGTGAGGATCAATGAGTATGAAAATCTTACTGATATTTGCTTGCAACGGGGGATACCGGTTTTCTGGGAAATTATCAGCCGCGATAAAGTCAATGTCCATGTGTCAGCTATTTATGTGAAGCAGTATTTCGAGGCTTTTGAGGCGTTATTAAAGGAATACCGGTTTAACGCTGTTACTCTGGGGCGCCATCCGGGTATTGTGCAAGAGCGTTTATCGGTAATACACGATGAGATCATCCATGCTGATACAAGGCTTGAAGAAATAAAAAACCGTTTTATTGTTTTGTCAGATGAACAATTTAAATTAATGGTTGTGTTTGATTATTACGCGAATAAGGTAAAAGTTCATGAAACCGGTACTTCCTGCCAACAACAAAAATTTACTTTTTCTTTGGGCGGATGGATTAGAAACAAAGATTTCTCTTTGGTAACACGGGAAATATCCGGGCGTTTTAAGAATAGCGCGGTTTTTGTTTCCGAGCCTGCTCCCGGTGAAGATATTCCGATCGCCTTGGAACAAAAAACGGTCCTTCAACCTTTTGAAGTGGTTACAGATTTGTACGGGCAGCCGGTATATAACGGCCAGGATCCTACTGCGCTTCTTGCTCCGTTTTTCGCGATCTCCTTCGGATTTTGCATGCTCGACGCCGGATATGGCCTGATTTTAATCGCGGCGGCGGCTTTTTTTCTTTCCCAAAAGAATATGTCGTATTACGGAAAACGCCTGTGGAAATTGTTTTTGTATATGGGTGTTACTACACTGTTTGCCGGTATCATAACCGGAAGTTTTTTCGGCGATTTGATATCCCGTTTACCCGATCAGTTCAGCGGTCTAAAGGCAATACAAAGAAAATTTACTTTATTTGATTCGGTTAAAGACGCGCTGATGTTCCTTGGGTTTACATTAGCGCTGGGTTTTATTCAGGTATGGACGGGAGTGTGCATTAAATTTATCCGGGACATCAAGATGGATAAATTCACCGCGTTTGTCCTTGACGCGCCGACGCTCTGCGTTCAGATGGGGCTGTTGGTGTTTTTATTGTCGTATTTTAAAGTTTTACCCGCGTTTATTGTTCCGTACACGGCAGTAGTTCTTATTGTAAGTGCCGGTGCGATAATCTACTATCAATGGAAAACCAATACTGACATTGGGCTTAAAATATTCTGGTCGATTTTTGGGATATATTCGATTGTGACCGGTAATTTTCTCGCGGATACGTTGTCGTTCAGCCGAATTTTTGCTTTAGGATTGACAGGAGGGCTTCTTGGTATGGCGATCAATACGATGTTGTTTCCTTCCTTTCCTATTACCAATGTCGGTTCTTTTATTTCCGCGGCTATTTTGGTGTGTTTTTTAATTTTTGGACATGTTTTGAATCTGGCAATCAGTATTTTAGGGGCATACGTGCACACGAGCCGTCTTCAATACCTGGAGTTTTTTACCAAATTTTTCGAAGCGGGAGGCAGACGGTTCCGGCCGTTTAAAGAAGAAACAAAATATATATTTTTATCGGAATAACAGTTTTTTAACCTTCCCTACCTTGTAGGTGGTATGTTCCACCTACGAGGTGGGAAAGGTCAAAAAGAGTTGAAAAGGAGGAGATACGATGGATTTAGGGTTGTTGATTGCGTTGATTGGAGCGGCAATGGCGGTTTTTCTGTGTGGAATCGGATCAAGCGTTGGTGTCGGGATCGTGGGCCAAGCGGCAAACGGAGTATTGTCGGAAGATCCGGATAAATTTGGTAATATGCTTTTGCTTGTTGCTCTTCCGGGGACCCAGGGCGTATACGGTTTTGTCGCCTGTTTCTGGGCGTCGATTATTAAATTGAATTTGCTTGGAGGAACAATCCCTGAAATTACTCCGCTTAAAGGCTTTCAGATTTTGGCTGCGTGTCTTCCTGTGGCGATTGCAGGGTTGGTTTCCGCGATTTATCAGGGAAAAGTGTGCGCCGCGGGTATCGCGGTAGCCGCCAAACAGCCGCAGGCATCCATGCGGGCGTTGATTTACGGGGGCCTTGTGGAAACCTACGCGATCTTAGGGCTTGTTATAACCTTATTATTATTAAACGGGATAAAATTATAATATGGCATTAGAATCTATTCTTAATCATATTATCGGGAATGCGAATAGCGAGGCGGAAAATATTGTAAAAAAAGCCCGCCAGGAAACAGATATTCTTATTGCTGAAGCTCGTGAAAAAACGGAAATTCGTGTTGTCGAATTCGTCCGCGAGCGCACTGAAGAATACGAAAAATTAAAACAAAAAATGATCGTTAACGCCCGGCTTGAAGCGAGAAAAAAAATCCTTCAGGAAAAACAGGATTTGATTTCCCGTGTTTTTGAACAGCTTAAGCCCGAATTGACGAATCTTAATCTTATGCAGGACAGGGTCATGTTTGACTCCGTGCAACCGGTACCCGCGCCCGCGGGGCTATATGCGGATAATCTCAGGGCTGATTTTGAGCAAGAAATTGCCGATATTTTGTTTGAAGATCATCGTGGATAACCGCTGTATGAGTAACCATAGATATTCAAACGGTGAAAAATATAAAGGACAGCATCCTCTATATGTGAGAGAGGATAGGGGAGGAGGATCGTGATGAGGATTATGATGAAGGGAATTATGTGCGGGGCAGGTATAGCGTGTTGTATCTCTCTCTTGTGTTCTTTCTCTTACGCTGAGGATGTTACTATTACGACGTATTATCCTTCACCAGCCGGATCGTATAATGATCTTACCGTAGCTAACAGAATGGTAATAGGCGACGCCAACAGCGATAGCGTGGTAAATGCCAATGATATGATGATTTATGGCTGGTCAGGCGGTGGTTCCACGTGGGTTCCCGGAGATCCTGTTCCCGGCAGCTTAGTCGTTACAAACCGTTTAACTGTGGGAACACGAGTCCCTTTTTGGAACGCTCCGGTGCATATTCATAATATTGAGCCTAATACATCTAATAAGACTTGTGCTTTGGCGTTAAGCGATGTCAATGCTGGTTGGAATAGCGCTATATACTGGTTAAATAGTTCCGGCGATCGGCTTCGCCATATTCTGGCACAGGATACCGGGCATAATGATGGATTGTTTTTGAATATGAACTTTAACGGCGTTGGAGGCGCGGGCGGGGCAAGCGAAACTTTTTCTATTCTTGCTCCTACAAGTGCAAGCGTAGCTATTAATACATGGAGTTCCTCCGGATATAATCTTTATGTAAATGGGACGGCATTTTGCACAAGCAGTTGGAGTTCTTCAGATACCCGCTTGAAAAAAAACGTTCAGCCGTTGGGAAACGTGCTTGAAAAAATAAAAAATATTAACGGTGTTACGTATGAGTGGAAAACCGATGAATTTCCTGACAAGGGTTTTAAAAAAGGAAAACAAGTGGGGATGATTGCTCAGAATGTGGAAAAATATTTCCCGGAATTGATTAATACCGATAATCAGGGATATGAAACGCTCGCGTATGAGAAATTTACCGCCGTGCTTCTTGAAGCCGTTAAAGAACAGCAGAGGGAAATTGAAACAATGAAAGCTGATTTCCAAAAACAGATTGAGTCATTAAAACAGGAAATCTCGGCATTGAAAAAATAACAATAAAAGTTTTTTAGCCGTTAGTTCTTAGTCTGTTGGTCTTTGTGAGTTTTTTCTAAGAGCTAAGAGCTAAGAGCTAAGAGCTAAGAGCTAAGAGCCCTGCCTGCCGGCAGGTAAGAACTAAACAGAATGACTAACAACTTAGATTATGCGTTCGCGGTGGGAAAAATCCGCGCGTTGGAAAAATTCCTGATTCGCAGGGAGGTGTTTGAAGAAGCGTTGGACGCTGATCTGCAAGACGCTTTGAAACTTTTTGTCGAATCGGATCTTTACAGCGAAAAACTTTTACATGTTTCCACGAGCAGCCAGCTTGAGAGTGTTTTGTCGGAGGAATTGGCCGCCGTGTCAAAACTGGTCTCCCGTCTGCTGCTCGACAAGAAATTACTTGAATTGATCAAGCCTGAAAATCTTTCAGCGTGCCGGGCAATCGCGGCAGAATGCGGCAGTGATTTTTTGAGCGATTATTTTTCGCACAGGATTGATATGCATAATATTAAAACATTGCTTCGCCTGCGCCTGTTGAAAGAACCAAAAACAAAATGTGAAACGTTGATAACCAGTGAGGGTTTTCTCAAAAAAAAAGAACTTATAAAATTGTACGATCAGGATATCAATAATCTCTTGCACCGCCTTGAATACGTGCATAAAAGAGGCCAGATCGTTAATTACGCGTTTTATTTAAAAGGCGGGATTGAAAAAGCGGGGAAGATACTTTCGTTTGTTTCTTTTGAAAAAGCGGCCGCCGATTTCTTGATGGAAATTTTAAAGCCGGCGCATTATGTGAGTTTTGGCCCCGAACCTGTTTTGGCGTATTATTTCGCCAAGGAAAATGAAATCAATCTTATCCGGATGATTATCCTTGTTAAATTAAATACTATGCCTCGTGATGTTATCAGGGAAAGGATGAATACGGTTTATGCCTGAGCCCGCCCTTGAACAAAAGCCGCTGGTAATTATAGGGAAGAAAGATTCCGTGTCCGGTTTCAGTGCGCTTGGTTTCAAGGTTTATGCGGTGGAAGAATCGAAGGAATTTAAGGAATTACTGGGTGAAATTGTAGGCAGTAAACCCTCAATCTGCCTGGTGGAAGAGGAAGTTTATCTTAACTCTCAGGAGGAAATAAAGGCGTATAAGAACCTGCCTTTGCCGATTTTTTTGCCCTTTTCCAGCCGCGGCAGCAGCAAGGCATTAAAAGATCTTGTAAAAGATATTAGGTTGAGAGCAACGGGAACTATATAGCTTTCTAAGTCAAAGAAATAATGGCGGGCTACACAGTGACTTATGTTCACTCACGTTGTTTGTTCCATAAGTCACGTGTTCATTAAGGAATACCCCTTGCTTGGACATTCTAAAAATCTCTACGATATTTTTAGAATAAGCTGCAGGGTTAATTCGCCCGCTGACGATTTAGTAGCGGGCTCATTAAGGAATAATCTACTCCGGCAGTAAAGCACTGCGTAGATTTCTTACAAAATCTACTTGTTACCGCCAGAGTTAATTCACACAGTGACTTATGTTCACTCACGTTGTTTGTTCCATAAGTCACGTGTTCATTAAGGAGCAAAAGAATGAAACAGGCGCGTATAGCTAAAGTATCCGGGCCGCTGGTTATCGCAGACGGCTGCGGCGGGACAAAAATGTTTGATATGGTCCGCGTATCGGAAAAAAAACTGGTAGGCGAGATCATCGAATTAAAAAAGGACCTCGCGTATATACAGGTTTACGAAGAAACAAGCGGTATCGGTCCGGGAGAACCGGTGTATCTGACGAACGAGCCTTTGAGCGTGGAGTTAGGGCCCGGCATGGTCAGTACTATTTATGACGGAATTCAACGTCCTCTTGAAGCGGTACGCTCTCTGTCCGGAGATTTTATTGCCCGCGGCGTGGATGTCCCCGGTCTTGACCGGACAAAAAAATGGGATTTTAAACCTTCTGTTAAAACCGGGCATAAAGTTTCCCCTGGAGATATTCTGGGAACGATAGATGAAACCCAGTTAATTAAACATAAAATTATGGTTCCGCCTGGTGTTTCGGGAGTTGTGAGCGAGATTAAAGCGGGAAGTTTTATTGTCACGGATGTTATTGCCGTAATCAAAGAGGATAAGGGTATTGATAAAAAAATCACCATGATTCAACGATGGCCTGTACGCAAGCAGCGTCCTATCAAAGAAAAATTTGCTCCCCTTGAACCTTTAACGACCGGCCAGCGGGTAATCGATACTTTTTTCCCCATTGCCAAGGGGGGGACTGCGTGTATTCCCGGGCCATTTGGCGCGGGGAAAACTGTGACCATGCATGAAATTGCCAAATGGTCGGATGCCCAGGTTATTGTGTACGTTGCGTGCGGAGAACGGGGGAACGAATGTGCCGATCTGCTTTTAAGTTTCCCCGAGTTAAAAGATCCCCGGACAGGCCGGCCGCTTTTGGAACGGACCGTTATAGTCGCGAATACTTCGAATATGCCGGTTGCCGCGCGGGAAGCTTCTATTTACACAGGGGTTACTATCGCGGAATATTTCCGGGATATGGGGTATTCAGTCGCGGTTATGGCGGATTCAACCAGCCGTTGGGCTGAAGCGTTACGTGAGATGTCCGGACGCCTTGAAGAGATGCCTGGTGAAGAAGGTTATCCGGCATACCTTTCTTCCCGAATCGCTGAATTTTATGAGCGTGCCGGAAAAATTGTTTGTTTGGGAAGCGATTCCCGCCAGGGCGCTCTGAGTATTATCGGGGCTGTTTCTCCTCCCGGAGGGGATTTGTCGGATCCGGTTGTTCAGGCGACTCTGCGTGTGGTTAAGGTATTCTGGGGTTTGGATGATAAGCTCGCGAACGCGCGGCATTTTCCGGCTATTAACTGGTTGTTAAGTTATTCGCTTTATCATGATAATCTCAAAGAGCATGTTTGTTCTACTGTTTCCGAAGAATTTATATCATTACGAAAAGAAGCAATGCGTTTGCTTGAAGAGGAGGCGTCTTTACTTGAAATCGCCCGTCTTGTCGGAATTGAATCTCTTTCGTTCGATGACCGCCTTATCCTGGAAACGGCAAAATCAATCCGTGAAGATTTCCTGCATCAGAACGCTTTCCATGAGGTTGATACATATACATCTTTGCAGAAGCAATACCGGATTTTAAAACTTGTTATGGCTTTTTATTCAGTCGCAAAAAGGAAAATCAAAGAAGGTGTTGATTTTGACTCCCTTATAAAGCTGCCTGTGCGTGAGAAAATCAGCAGGTTGAAATACGTAGAGGAAGATAAACCTGAAGAATTTACTAAAGCGGAAGAAGAATTAAAGAACAGTTTACAATAACCGTATACTAAGCGAGGTCTTATGTTGAAGGAATATTTGACTATTTCATCTGTTTCCGGCCCTCTCGTGGTGGTGGAGAAGATTTCGGATGTGAAATACTCCGAATTAGTGGAAGTCCAGTTTGGCGACGGAGAACTGAGGCGCGGGAAGGTGCTTGAGATTTCCGATGATAAGGCATTGGTTCAGATGTTTGAAGGGACCATTGGCCTTGACGTTTTGAACGCGAAAGTCCGTTTTTTAGGCAGGACTCAGGAATTAGGCGTGTCTCCGGATTTGCTGGGAAGGGTTTTTGACGGAGCAGGCCGTCCGAGGGATAACGGCCCTCAGATTATAGCGCAGAAGCGGCTGGATATAAACGGGAATCCGATCAATCCGAACGCCCGCGCGTATCCGTCGGAGTTTATTCAAACAGGAATTTCTACCATTGACGGGATGAATCCGTTGGTTAGGGGGCAGAAACTGCCTCTTTTTTCCGCGGCTGGATTGCCTCACAATCGTTTGACCGCCCAGATAGCCCGGCAGGCAAAAGTATTGGGTACGGATGAAAAATTCGCCGTTGTTTTCGGAGCCATGGGGATTACATTCGAAGAATCCGATTTTTTTATCCGTGATTTTCGCGATACCGGCGCGATTGAACGAAGCATTCTTTTTATAAATCTCGCGAATGACCCCGCTATTGAACGTATTTCCACTCCCCGGTTGACTCTTACCGCGGCAGAATATCTCGCGTTTGATTTGGATATGCATGTTTTAGTTATTTTAACTGATATGACGTTTTATTGCGAATCGTTACGTGAAATTTCCGCGGCGAGAAAAGAGATCCCCGGAAGAAGAGGATATCCGGGATACCTCTATACCGATTTGGCTTCATTATACGAACGCGCCGGGCGTATTAAGGATAAAAAAGGTTCAATTACGTTTTTGCCTGTTTTAACCATGCCTGAAGATGACAAAACGCATCCTATCCCGGATTTAACAGGATATATTACTGAGGGGCAGATTATTGTTTCCCGTGAATTACACCGCAAAGGTATTTATCCACCGGTTGACGTTTTACCGAGCCTGTCCCGTCTTAAGGATAAAGGAATCGGGCGGGGGAAGACGCGGGAGGATCATTCCGATGTTCTTAACCAGCTTTTTGCCTGTTATGCTAAAGGAAAAGAAGCCCGCGAACTAGCCGTGATTCTTGGCGAGGCCGCGTTGTCGGATATTGATAAGCTGTATTTGAAATTTGCCGACCAGTTTGAAGATACATTTGTCCGGCAAGATGAATCAGAGGACCGCGCAATACTTGATACGCTTGCTATCGGATGGGAACTTTTACGAATAATTCCGCGGTCGGAATTAAAGCGTGTCCGGGAAGAATATCTTAATAAATACTATACAGTTTGACATTTATGAGTCAGTACGTCATTACGATATAAGGTTGCTTTATGATACTCAGGGTTAATCCTAATCGGATGGAATTGTTGCGGTTGCGTAAACGGCTGGTTCTTGCCAGGCGAGGGCACAAGCTTTTGCAGGATAAGCTTGAAGAAATGATGCGAAGATTCCTGATTTTGCTTAAAGATATTAACCGGGCGCAAGATGAATTTCAAACAGAAACCGACGCGATTTCAAAAGATTTGTTTTACTGCCGTATGGTAGCTTCAAGTTGTGATTTTGAAAAGTCTCTGTCTCGTATACATGCGGATATTTCTCTTACGATCAGCACCGCGAGGATCATGAATGTTAAAGTTCCCGTATTTGACATACAAAAACTGCATATAGACAAGGAATATGATTTTTTGAATACATCAGCCCAGCTTGATGTGGTGGTGAGCAGGTCGGAAAGGTATCTTCGTACGTTATTAAAATTAGCCGGATTACTGAAATCGCTGGAGATCCTTTCATATGAAATTGAACGGACTCGCCGCCGCGTGAATGCCCTTGAATATATGCTTATTCCATCTATTCAGGAGACCATTCGTTCTATTACCCAGAAACTGAATGAATTCGAACGCGGGAATTTAGTGCGGTTAATGCGAGTAAAAGAGATTGTCAGGAGTCATTAATTTAAAAGAGGCTTGTCTTTTTACGATTATATCCCTAATGTTTTTAATAGGTTATATAATAGTATGTTGACGGTGTTTTATCTTTCCCGTATAATAAATATTTAGTTAGATTCAGGGCGGTTAGTTCAGTTGGTTAGAACGTCTCTCTTACACAGAGAAGGTCAGGGGTTCAAATCCTCTACCGCCCACCAGCTTGTTTAAAAAAACCTGTTGCCATAATCCATTTTTTAGGATAGAATTATTCCTCTGAAATGGGGTCGTAGTGTAGCCTGGTTCAACACGTCGCCCTGTCACGGCGAAGATCGCGAGTTCAAATCTCGTCGACCCCGTTAATACAATAATTCTTTAACTTTTTTTCCATCCACGCTTGAAAATTTTGTCGTGCATGTTATACTTAGGTTGAAAGTAGATACGTTGCAGAAGGCAAGGGGTTAAATTACCAGCGGGCAGGCAATGCCCTCTAAAAACAGAGAATAAATTTCCCCTTGCCTGTTTGTTTTAAGCACCGATTATTCATTTATCGGTGCTTTTTTATTGCAGAAGCAATACACCGACCTATTTCCTATAAGGTCGGGTGTGAAGCAGAAGCAATACACCGACCTATTTCCTATAAGGTCGGGTGTGAAGCAGAAGCAATACCCCGGCCTATTTCCTATAAGGTCGGGTGTGAAGCAGAAGCAATACCCCGGCCTATTTCCTATAAGGTCGGGTTATTTTTTATATAGAAACGAGCGACAGAGATTAATTTTAGTGATATAATTAAACTCTAAGGGGTTAAATTTTTCCGACTCACGTCGTCAAAATTTAAGGAGCAGAGATGAATATTCATATGAGTAAAGAACAGTACGAAGTTTTGATAAAAATTATTTATCTCGGGAATTGGATGATTAACGCAATCCGCGCTGAAAATCAGGTGAAAAAATACGATGAAATCGAAAGTTTCATCCTTTCATTCGCGAAAGAAGCCGGAATGGATACATGCGTCC
>JAQUMS010000011.1 GCA_028717985.1 Candidatus Omnitrophota bacterium | reverse complement strand
CGTCTTTAAAAAACATCTTTTTCCGTTCTGTTATACATCAGTGTGTTCGTGAAAAACATCCACCGTGATCGCCTCCGCCGGTTCCGGATGAACGATCTTTATATCTTTCCACTTTCCGCTATTATAACGCAAAAACACCAAACCGGAAAAGAGTAAAAAAATAAAAACCATCGTGCTCCACGCCGCCTCAGGCGACGTCCCCCATTTCTTCAGCATAAACCACAATACCACAGCCATGAGCCAGTGAAGAGCGACTGATGTCTTCATCGCCCAAAAAGTATCTCCCGCCCCACGAAGCGCGCCGATAAAAACAATCAGCACCGCTTCCACCAACACATAAAGGGACGCAAGCCGCACCATAAATACGGCAATCGGCATAGCGCTAATAAAAACACCTTCGTGAACAGAATCCGGACGGAACACTCCCACCAGATTTCCCGGAAAACCCGCGAATAAGATTAATATAACAGCTGAATACACCAACCCCAGCTTCAATCCCGACATTACCGAAGCATGCGCTGTTTTCGGATCTCCGGCTCCCATACACCGCCCCACAAGGCTGGTTACACCAATCTCGATCCCGATCAAAGGAACGAATGAGACCATATCCCAATTAAAAACAATAGTGGCGGCTGTCGCGGTCGCGGGATTATGAGAATGAAAAATTAACACTATCGCGCTGAACGCCAAAAGGTTCAGAAACATTTCCAACCCTGCGGAAGAACCAAATTTCCACAAA
Source organism: Candidatus Omnitrophota bacterium (assembly GCA_028717985.1). GTDB lineage: Bacteria > Omnitrophota > Gorgyraeia > Gygaellales > Profunditerraquicolaceae > STD1-16. Next base: position 11,514 of record JAQUMS010000011.1, on the reverse strand, counting down.
TTTTTCGCGATAACAAAATCAAAACGCAGAGACTCTTTGATCCGGAATTCACGGCGCATACTTTTTCTAAAATACGCCAGCGCCAATATAACCAAACCGCTTAACCCTCCCAATAAAGTCCCATAGGCGGCTCCGCGTATACCTAATGGAGAAAAACCCATTTTACCGTATATCAACAAATAATTTAACCCGACATTGACAAGCATCGCCGTGCAAGAAGCTATCATAACAATCCTTGTTCTGCCTATCCCGGAAAAAAAACCGCTTAAACACGTACGCGCGAGACTGATTATCACCCCGTAAATCAAAATATTAAAATATACTTTCTGCGGTCCGATCTGCTCACCCCCAACGCCCATGAATTCAAAAAGACGGTACGCCAGAGGACGGGCCAATAAAATCAACGGATACGCGATACACGAAAAAATAATCGCCTGGGTAACCACCACCGGACATAAACGTTTTTTACCCGCCCCGAGATATTGCGCCGCCAAAGCCGTGGTATAACCGGCCAACCCCAGAAAAAACGACTCAAGCATGAACGATGTCAGGCCCCCAGCCATAGACGCATTCATCAATTCAGGGCTCAAACGCGAAAGGAAAAGCCTGTCGGTAAACACCATCACCGTGTCACAGGCATTAGAAACCACCATAGGCAACGCAATAGACAACATTTCCCTCAGCCCGCCGCGCCTGTGTGTATGTTTATTTAATTTCTTCATCTAATTCCTCTATCAAAAAAAACGCGGTTTACCGATTACTCAATAAACCGCGTTCTCCCTGTATCAGTATATTTTTTATTCCTTCTTTTTTTCCGTAATCTGTGTTGTTATTCCTCTGACCAATTCCATAACGTCAACAGGAACCGCCAGCACAACCGTATTGGATGCCGTTGGTCCAAGCCCGTCTATAGTCTGAAGTGTCCTTAACTGCATAGCTCCCGGAGACTGGGACATAGTGTGTGCCGCTTCCGCGAGGTTGAATGCCGCCAGTTTATCCCCTTCAGCCTTTGTAATAGTAGCCCGTTTTTCTCTTTCAGCCGACGCCTGCCTGGACATCATCTTCTTCAATTCTTCAGGCATATCCACATCCTGGATCTTGATCGCAGTAACTTCAAGCCCCCATGAGGCCGCCGCTTTTTGGATTATCACTTCAATCTCATCGCCGATTTTCTGCCGTTCCGCCAAAAGATCATCCAGCGTCATCCCGCCTACCACGTCTCTCAAAGCCGCCTGAGCGTATTGCGAAACCGCGTACATATAGCTCTGAACTTTAATGACTGCGGTCTGCGCATCCACGACTTTGTAATACACAACGCCGTTAATGGAAACAGGCACATTATCCTTGGTGATCACCTGCTGTTTGGGAATATCATTGGTAGAGATCCTCATGTCAATAACTCTGGAGTATTCAATAAGCGGGATAATAAAATTTAATCCCGGCTGAAGGGTCCTTGAATATTTCCCGAGCTGAAAAATAACTCCGGTCTCATACTGCTGAATGATTCTGACTGATAATACGAAAAAAATAACAACCAATGGAACAATAAAAAACATATCTCCCCTCCTTTAATGAGCCCACAACTTATGGAGTTTACGATCATAAGTTGTTTGGGCGCCTGCCGGCCGGCAGGCAGGAATTAACTCCGCAGCGTATTCCGAAAATATCGTAGAGATTTTCGGAATGTTTACGCAAGGAGTATTCCTTAACAACTCCGACAGTTACTCTTGGTTATCATTAACACGCCGACGTAGTATTATACTACTACCGATTCTTCGAAGTCAAAAACAATCTTTCCCTTCCCCCGGCTTCTACCGTTTATTCCAGAATATCCATCCAAAAAGCCGCACTGCCGTATAATACAGTTTGGCAAACCTGAAGCCATCCCTCTTTAAAATAGCGTAGAATTCCTTATCTACTTCCTTGCGTTTCACAAAACTGCTGACTTTTTTGCTGAATTGATAAAACACATCATGAACCAAGGAAGCATAATATGTTTTACTAAACCCGGTCCCGGTACATAACACCGCCTCCCACGTCCCTACGTAAATATCCCCTATTTTAAACTTGGGACTACACCCATCCCAGGAATACCCCTTATAATGTGTGCCTTTTATAGTAACTGCACCGTCTTTCTCAAGCTTCATCCATTCATTTTCAAAACTTCTTCCTGTTATTGAAGATTGATACCGATAATCTGATTTTATGCAGTAAATATATACCGCCATAGTATTTTCCTTCCGGACAGAAATAACTTTTACCGTCAGCAGCAGTTATTTAATTTTTCTAAAAATGAAGCGCTAACCATACGGTCTTTCGATTGGAACTCGTCCATTCAACCCGGTGCCGCGTATTCTTAAGGATCAAAACATAATCTCCCGCCTTTAATTTCATAAGTTCTTTCCTGTCCTGAAATCGCAAAACCGCATTTCCCTTCAACACAATCACCCACTCATCCCGGCTTTCCTTCAGCCACCGGCCTTCAGGCGTTTTCTGCCCCAGAGAAATAATCCTTTCCAGCAAAAACTTCTTATTCTTCACCAGTTCCTGAAATATTTCTTTGTTTTTTATCCGCGGCAAGCGCGCGAATATATTTCCGTGGGATAAAGTCGCCATAGTGATAGCCCTTAGTTCTATTTCTCCGCTTTTTCCAGCGCTTGCCGATTATCTTTAGAGAAATCAGCTTTGGAAAAATCATTGTTCAGCGGCACATTCATATCAAACTCATTGGTCTCATCGATCTCAACAGTAACATTTCTTGCAACACAATCCAACACATGTCCGCCGGCGTCTTTGCCCAAGGACAGGAAATGAAAATGAAACCCCGGCATATTTACCCCCTTCACATACTCCGGGAAATAAAATCCCACGACTGTGCCTTCCACATCGTGCAGTTCAAACACCTTTTGGGATTTTACCGCTTCCATAAGGGAAACATAAGGTTTTTCCTGTTTTGGGACAGAACGGGTTTTCACATAGGAAAACTTTCCGGTTATCTTAACCGCGTAAAAAATATTCTTACTTCCCATCCTTTGAGAAATCCACTCTTTCAGATGCTCAAAGTCAGTTTCTTTATCAATAGAAAAGTCTTTATTTGTCTTAAAAAATTTAACGTTGGCAAACGGCACCTTAACAGTATCTCCGGCCTGATAAACTTTTCCGTCAGCCTTAACCTGGTAAAATTCCCCGTCTAATCCCACCATTTCCCCATCCAACCCTTCAAACGTGCCGATCCCGAAATCCCCCTTGTGCCTGAGCCCCTCAATAGTCTCGCCCCCATCCAACACGCCTTCCATCAGAGCATTAATAGTAGAAACCTGATACAGCGTATCCTGATATACTACAGGACGCGCACAAGCGCAACCAGCGGCAATACCGCAAGAAAAAATAAAAACCGCAAACGCGTACATAATCTTTTTAAACATCTTCATCCCGCCTTAAAAGTAGGACTATCGTTTATTTAATTTTTAAAAAATAGCATACCATCGTAGCTATCGAAACCACCACTAAAAACACACCCATTATTTTAGTATTACGGATCTCTTTTTTCATGGAAATAGGCTCCATACGCCAATTGATCTTTTCATAAAACTTCCTTTGGATCTCAATAGCCAGCTCCGGCTTACAGAAAATAAACAAGCCGATCACTATGCCCACAATAGAAAACAAAATTAAAACAAGCGGCGTACTTGTGATTAAATTCATCATTTTTATCTCCTTTTTTTAATAGTATTCGCGCTCTTGAAAACTAAAGCTTAGACCCGGAAAGAAGCTCCCGCGCACCATTCTTGTCCTGAATATAGACTTCAGGGATAAAATCGATTGAATTAGGGATAAGATTGGATATAATTTTTTTTATCCGTACCTGCTGTGTTTCATTTTGAAGATCAAAGATGGGATTCTGGCTGAGATCGTTCAATAAAAGAATGACCGGATTACGGGGAAAAATATAATCCTTCAAAAGCTGTTTGATAAGCAGGTCTAAATACTCCGGCTTATCTTTAAACACATTCACCGCGGTTTTAAAGGTGATTTTTCCCCAATCAGTAACAAGAGTTTTCTGAATGAGCGCGTAAACAGAAGAATACTTAATCATCGTTATTTCTTCCGGAGCCAATGTTCTAGCCACGTTTACAATGACGGTGGAAAGCTCCGAATGCTTGAATGTCTTAATTTCTTTGTGTATATCAATAGTCAGCAGGTCAAAAATATAAACGCCGCGCACGCTGTCAGCGGCATTGATCGTACTGCGCTTTACAAAATCCTCCACCGCGTCCCAGAGGACTTTTTCATCATCCCGGATAAAATTTAATGACAAAATATCACAGACCTGGCCTTCGTGTACTGCTTTATAGTGGCGGACCTTGTCCTCATTATGCCCGGCATACGAAATCTCGTCAAACAACGGCATATGCTGAAAAAGATTCGACTTTTGGAAATCAAACTCAATGAGATTCATAATAAGTAAAAAATCATCCTTTTTTGCAGCTCAAATGAGATATAAACACACCTGTCACTTTAATTTTAAAGCTTTTTGATATTTTTTTCGTGATTCACGACAAACAAAATTTATTTTTAAATCTGCTCCACAGGCTTTGGCAATCCTAGATAGAAGCGCAACCCCATACTTATTGTACCCAGCATTCTCATAACGAGAAATTGCCGATTTAGTAGTATTAATACGTTTAGCCAAGTCAGATTGAGTTAAATGCGCGTGATGTCGCGCCTGGGCAATCTGCTCTGCAATACAAAGATTTTGATATTCCTGATCAAACTTTACCCGAAAACCTTTTTCAGTCAACAACTTATCCATATATGTTTTATTCTTTCTCATAATAAGTACCCCCTTTTACCCTGTAAGTATAATCTTTTTTTATAGCTCTTGCTCTTTCTAAATCTTTAACGCTCACCTTTTGAGATTTTTTGATATACCCATTAGAAATGATTATTTTTCTTCCTTCACAGAAAAAATTAAAAAACCGATATTGCAAGGGCTTAAACTCATAGATTTTTTCCTCAGGATCTACCACTCTAAATTTTGTTATATCGAAAATCTTACCCTGCTCTGCTATATTTTACCAGAGCCGCCAGCTTGACTTTTATATCTAAATCCGCCTCTTCCAAACATTCTTTAGCGGGCATCTTTCCTGCTTCAGTAAAATAAAATTCTACCTGAAATTTCTCGCCTTGATAAAAAATGTACTGTTCTTTTTGGGGAATTGACACACATCACCTTATATATAAGTTAGCATATATGCTAACTATTGTCAAGAAAAACACCTCTATTTTTGCTTCGCGAAACGCCCGATAAAAGGTATCTGGCGAATAACAATCTTCACCAGTTCCATAAACGATTTTTCAGACAATCTCTGGTCCTGTCGTAACTGCAGAGCACCGATCAAAGGAACAAAAAGGATACCTGCGATTATAACCAAAGCCAACGTATAAAACGGCACCTTTCCTGCCAGAAACCCCAGAGAAAAAATTACCACCACGAAAGTAAAAAGATAAAACAGCCCATTTGCCCAAGAACTCCTGATTTTTTCATTCTGCTGGATATCCATAGGATTATATCCTCCTTCTATGTTTTGGACAACAACCTTATCCACAGGCGCGGTAAATATTATACGATTATTCTTCTTTTTATCAAACGGTTGGACTTTCTCTACAATACCATCAAGCAGACTTCTAACGTCAACCATCTGATAGCTTAAATAACATTGTATTTTATCCTGTCTGGTAGCTGAAAACCGCTGCAGCACATCGAAAGAATAAAAATATGGATCCTGGCTGTTAAGACAACGAGAGCAGATACACGGAACTAATTTGTTATATTTTAATCGCTTGTAGGAAGCGTGGATATTATCTAATTCATAGGTTACGATCGTCATCCATTTTCTTCTGTACTTGCCCTCGATACGGATTTGTAATTCCCGTTTACCGTAATACTCGATAACTTCCATTTTTGTTTCATCTTTCTCAAGGACAACGCCGTTCTTCCAAACACAATTGCGGCCTACTATCAGATCATGCATAGCCACTATAAACCGTGTAATGATCCCTTTGGGCATAAATTCATACGTATATTTAAGGATTAGATTATGCTCTTCATCCCAGTCATACGCGGGTTGCTTTTCAGACAGAAGCTGGGGAGCGATATAAACTCCGGAATGCCCGGCAATTTCGTAACACAACTTGAAATTCATCATCAATTTAAGCAATTCATCCAGCATATCGCTGTATTGCGGGTCGCTCCAGATAATTTTCAGGTCCGACTTTTCAAAACACCCCTTACTCTGCCTCACTTTCTTGTTATCTAATACCTTATATACCGCTCCCGTGGCCCATTTTGGCTTCAGTATTACGATCTTCTTTAAAAGCGGATCCTCCTGAAAATGAAGGAATACACCCAGATCATGAAAATAACTGCTCAATTGAAGCTTATCTTTTTCCTCTGTAAATCCGTGCTTTTTGCATATGGCAAAATAGCTGTCCAGACTAATATAATTTTCCTTACTCTCTTCAAGTTCCTTACGAACCATTACCCAGGTCTTTGGCAAAGGCGTACCGACATGCGGTAATAAATGAACATGATGCTTGATCGTATCTATAACCTTATCCAACCCGCGGTTCTTGGCAAGATTAACCGACAGAATCTCTTTAAGGTTTGTGAATTTATGTACTTCTTCATTTATTTCTCGCGTGCGGTCCTGTTTTTCATTTTTAAGGATCATCAACGGGCTGTTATCGCTCAATAATTCGACAACATGCAGCCAGTAATAAAAATTCGTATCCTCACTGCGCATATCGCCCACCAGCGCGTATAACGAACGCTTGGTCAGAAAAAACTGGTGTGTGGCATGATAAATCTCCTGTCCGCCAAAATCCCAAATACTGACCCAGAACGTTTTCCCGTTATCCATAGGAAAACTCCAGCGGATAACGTCTATCCCCTGTGTTGTAGCCTCAGGCCTCAGCTGATATTCCGGGTTCTCAATCTTTTTCGCAAGGGTTGTCTTGCCCGCCCCGCCCTCACCGACTATCAACAACTTTGCCTCAAACAAATAATCAGTACCTTTAACTTCCAACTGGCGGAAATAATTCCTGATAAATTCAGGGCCTTTTGCCACGATTTCCAGGGGAGGAAGTTTAACAGGATTATCATCCAGATTCAACCTCTGCAAACCTGATAAACGGGATATTTGAGACGATAATTCCTCTATCTTGTTCCGGTTCGAAAATTCTCCCTGTTTAAGTCCGTTGTACCATGCCCAGGATGTAGCATTATCCAATGACAAATGTTCCAAAGCCGTCAAATCGTAAATACACTCTGGAATAGAAGTAAATAAATTATTGCCTAAGCTTAAATGCGTTAAATTACGCAATTCACGGATTGAATCCGGTATATGTGTTAACTTGTTCCCTCCCAGATCAAGATGCGTTAACTTTTTCAATTGAGAGATACTATCAGGAACCTGTTCCAGTTGATTTACCCATACAAGGAATTCTTCTAAATTCTGCAATTTGCTGATAGAAACCGGAATATTCGTCAGGCGATTAGCGTTCAACGTAAGCCTTACCAAATTATTCATCTCAAAAAACCACTCCGGCAATTCTGTCAGATCGTTCCCGCCTAAATTAAGCGTTCTTAACTCTTTCAACTGCGCGAGCCATGAGGGAATTTCCGTTAAGCCGCATCCGACAAGAGACAATGACGTCAAATTATTCATTTCCCCGATCCAATCCGGCACATTCTGCAAACGATAATTACCCACATGAAGAGTCGTGAGATTAGGAAGGTTAAAGATCCAACGCGGTAATGATTCATATTCATTACCAGCTACATTGAGGACCGATAATTGAGATAACTGTCCGATCTCTTCAGGCAAGATAGGTAGACGATTCCCCATGAGATCCAACAGTTTCAAATTACGCAACCTGAGAATTAACTTTGGGATCTGCTCTATACGATTATTAGATAGGCGCAAAACCTCTAACTGCTCCAGATCAAACACCTCCGGAGGAATACCGGATAACCCGGTAGAGCTAAGGTCAAGTTCTTTGGCACTATCCCTTTTTGCCTTATTTATTCTCTCAAGCACTTCCCGCGGCTGAAGTAAATTGCTTGGAATCATCATCATTGGGCTTTCTCCTTGATAGCAGATGCAATCTTTTCCCCTAACGCAACAGTCTTCTCTCTGATGCCCGGTTTATTCTTGATCTCACCGGAAACACCCGCGTTAGGAACCAACAAAGATTCAAACTCCATCCCCGTGTAATCCGCGGTTAAAGCAAACGGCTTCTCAAGAGCATCCAAGCCTATATTTTCATACGCGCTGGCTATTAAAACAAGCTTTTTCCCTTTTAACGGAGTTTTCATTGTCCCTACTTCATTATCCCATTTATAAAGGGAGAACATCCGGTCAAAAACAAGTTTAAGCTGGGCGCTCATTGAGAAAAAATAAAGCGGCGTAACCATTACTATCACATCAACCTCTGCCATCTTTTTCAAAACAGGCTTTGCGTCATCATCAACAACACATTCATACGTATCAATTTTCTGGCAGACTCTGCAGGATATACAACCGGTGGATTTGTACTTAAGGGAAGCTGTTAAAACAATTTCAACCTGAGCGCCTTTTAAGCGGGCGCCTTCGGCAAACCAATCAACGAGTGTTACGGTATTGCCGTCTTTCTTAGGACTTCCTGAAATCACCAGTATTTTCTTGGGCATAAAACCTCTGTCTACTTTGTTTTCAATTTTATACTGTGACACCTTATTCTGATCAGTTTCCTTATTAGGCTTTTTACCACAAGAATATTAAGGAATTGGTCATGTGTACCCAGATTTCGAAAATTCTCCTTCATCTGCAAAAATGTTTTATTTACCGCAGAAAAATTCATCCTCCAAAAAAGAGGAACATCTTTTCTCAATAAATCAGTTATTTATTTGACGCAAAAAATAAGGTTCTCGCCAAAGCCTATTTGTTGGAATTTCTGGCACATTCTGTTCTTTAAGCCACTGTTTGGCTTTCTCTGAGCCTTCTTCTGCTGCTTTCTTATACGCCAATAATATCTGATCATAACTTATTACTCTATCTTTTCCTTCCCCTGCTCTCCACTGAAGATCCCAAGCATAATTAAATAAAGCGCCACTTAAATCCTCAAGAACAATTTTTTCACTCTTTGTATCTCTTTCAAAATATCGAACAATAAAAAAGAAATCTGTTCTTTTCCCTTTTTTCAACCCTTGGTTTCTTACGACTTGTATTTTTTCTAATCTTTCGAGATTCGCATCTTGATTATCAATAATTATTATAGGGAATTCCTGATTAAGTAAATGTTCTAGATACAGATTTTCTAAAGGTTGTACTACCAAAAGATATCCCTTATCCCTTATTTTTTCAGAAAACAAATTAATAATTTTATTATCGTTACTAAAAAAAATTGCCTTCTTGTTTATGTTATCTTGCTCCACTACCTCTTCTGTTGATTCCTGACGCACCAACAAAGCTTGGCTATAACTTTCTTGTTTTTCTACCCGCTCCTGAAAATTATTATCGCTTACGCTTTCTTGATTACTCGATAGCCTCTGTTCAATCCAATCTTTAATCCCAAGCAAATGCTTGCGCCAATTATAGGGAATCGATTTTTGTTTAGATTTTCTTCCCGAAAGTAAGATTCCAAGAACAGTAATTAAAGAGATGCCTATTATTAATAAAGAGGTTTGGAAAGAAAAAAGGGAGAGAAATTCAGGTATAGCTTTTAAGAAAACAAAATTAAAGACCGATGTAAAAGCGCTAATTATTCCAGAGACTATATAATAGGCTATAAAAATAATACATAGAGATCCCAAAACAATAAGGATAACTTTGGTTTGAAATGCCTGTATAGCTGCATCTAAGTTATAAGTTTTTTCTGCTCCGCATCTAGGACAATTTGTTGAGACTTCATGCCCTCTAGGATACCAAGTATAGCCACAGGATGAACAACAATTTTGAGGTCTTTTTGTGTAAGACATTTGCTTTTTTGTCTTTGTCTATTGCAATTTTAAAATTTTGAGATTTAGAATCCTCTTAGAGTAATCGGAATTTCAAAAAATTATAATTTTAGGTTATTGAGATATTTCTTAAGCGCTTTTTCAAGGCACATCATTCCAGTTATCATATCATCTTGTAATTTATCCCATTTATCTTTATCATTTAATCCAGCATAATTATAACGTTTAGTAATTCGGGAAGCGCGACTGTCATTTAATCTTTCCCATTCTAATTTAGCACCAAAAATTTCTTCTATTTCTTTTTTATGTGAATACAGCTCATCGAATATCTGCTTACTTTCGATTCCCGAATTTTTCCCCCTATCAATATAAAGTTCTACAGAACCGTATTTGTAAGTTATTACGTAATTATAAGTCATACCACTTCGGCCAGAACCTGCCCCTATCCAATGATAAATGGTTGTCGAGATATTCGAATGCAATGGCGTCTTGCCTTTAGCTTTTTCTAAAAGTATTTTCCAAAACTCCAACCGCTTTTTATGTCGCGCTGCAAGTTCTTCCTTATCTTCAGCAACAGCTTCGGTCCGCTCACTCGGCCCTGCTATAATGGTAAATTTCGCAGCTGGTTCAGAGTTACCTATTTTATAAGCTTCCACTTTTACTAAATAGAACTTTGCTCCTGACGCGCTTTCATTTAACCAATCAATTGCTCTTTCATGCTCTGGATGTGGTTTACTTGATATCCAGATAGCAGTTTTTGCGTCAAGGTTTGACACGTATGTCAAAATCTTCCCCAAATGGTCATGATCCGTCTTCTCCAATTGATTCTCAATTAAAACTTTCTGACCAGTTTCATCTTCGGCGATGATATCCGCAGAAAATGACCCAACCTTTTTCTCCTTTTCAATGGTTGTTAAATCAATATCAAGTTCTTCCCCTAACACTTCTATGTTATCAAACAACCAATCGGTAAAATCCTTAGCCTCTTTCTTCCAAACATCTCGAAGGTTAACTTTTTCAATTCTTCCTACCATTTTTCACCTCACGCATCTTTTATGGAACACAATTATCTATTAGCTACAAAAATTTGAATTAGGTATTATATCTCTTAAATTTCTAATGAATATCATACATTCGTTAAATCAGGTAGAGCCGGGAACGGCTCTGCTTCTATATGCTCGTTTATTGACACAAACTTTCCTGATATCAAGGCTGTTGTTTTACCTTGCACCTGAGCCGTATTCGTATACACACTTTTAAGGGATTCATACCTTTTTTTCCAGCCTTTGACATGGTCGTTGCATTCTTTTTTAAGGTCTTCGTACATTTCAACGGTTTTTCTTATAACCAATTCCAGGGAATTCTTAAATTCTGCCCCTTGTAAATACTCCATAGTCTTTTCTATGGCTTCTTCTCTTTGCGATTTGGTCAACTTGAGTTGAGCTATATTTATAATTTGCTCCCTCAATATAGCGGCTAACGCCAATATCCCCCCTGGGCTGACCACAATAACT
>JAQUMS010000010.1 GCA_028717985.1 Candidatus Omnitrophota bacterium | reverse complement strand
GTATCAGTGGCTTCAGGAGTGGTAAAATCAATAAAAACATCGATCAAAAACATACCTTCAGGAGAAGAAGATATTTTAAGATTCCCTAATTCTTTCCCGATCACGGGCGTACCTTTTCTCTCAAGGGCAAGCATCACTTCAAACGCTTTATCCTGCTGGGCAAGTTCTACTATCCGCCGCCCCATCTTCCCGCACACACCTCCAACACCAAGCCTGATCATATGTCCTCCGATTAAGCTCTTAGCTCTTAATTCTTAGCTCTTTGAAATATACATCCCTAAGAACTAAGACCAAAAAGCAAAGAACTAGAGTAATCCGTATTCTTTCATTGCTTTTTTAAGTTTTTCCACGTTTTCCGGAAGCATGGACGTCATCGGCAAACGCAGATCGGGATTACACAACCCCATTAATCCCATCGCCGTTTTTACAGGTATGGGATTCGTCTCAATGAACATCGCTTTCACGAGCGGAAAAAGTTTATAATGAAGTTTTTGGGCTTTTTTAATGTTGCCTTTTTCAAATTCAGCAACCAGATTCGCCGTGTCTTTTGGGACGATATTAGCCACAACGGATATAATACCGCTGCCGCCGATACTTAAAACCGGCAATGTTAAACTATCATCCCCGGACAATAAATCAAAATTATCCCCGCATAAAGCCTTGATCCTGGACATCTGTTCAAGGTTACCCGAAGCTTCTTTCACGGCAAGAATATTTTTACAATCATGCGCGAGCCGGGCAATTGTCTCAGGTTCGATGTTTACGCCGGTCCTTGATTGAATATTATAAAGAATAATGGGGATATTGACAGACTGCGCTATCGCTTTAAAATGCTCATACAGGCCTTTTTGAGTGGGCCGGTTATAATACGGAGCGACCTGCAAGGAGGCATCGGCGCCCGCTCGTGCGGCCTGGTTAGTCAACGCAATAGCTTCATCAGTTGAATTCGAACCGGTACCCGCGATCACGGGGACGCGTTTATTGACCTGTTCAAGGGTAATTTCAATCACACGTTCATGCTCGGCGAATGAAAGAGTCGCGGATTCCCCTGTTGTTCCGCAGGGTACGATCCCCGAAGTCCCGTTTTTAATCTGAAATTCAATTAAATTCCTCAGGCACTTTTCATCAAGTTTACCGTTCTCAAACGGAGTTGCTAAGGCTACTATCGAGCCTTTAAACATAATATTCTCCTTTGTAAATTATTTTTACCTTTCCTTCAAGCCAGACCTCCCTGAACGCATTATTATCAATTATTGCGTGCACCTTGACTATTTCCCCGCTTTGGGTTCTCACCTGTACCGGATTAAGAACATGGAGTCCCAGCTTAACACCTGAAAGCAAAGCGGACGCGACCGACCCCGTACCGCAAGCGAGAGTCTCATTTTCCACGCCGCGTTCATAGGTCCGGACATTAATCAATTTTTTATCTACTATTTCGACGAAATCAACATTTGTTCCTGCAGGTTTAAACCTGCGGTGATTGCGTATTTCTTTCCCGATCCCGGCGACATCGATTTTTTCCAGGCCCTCAACGAAAACAACCGCGTGAGGCACTCCGGTATTAATGAAATTTACGTGCAGAGTCCGGGAGTTAACAGCAACGGGAATATCCAGTTTCATGTCCCGGGGAGTAGTTAATTGGATCCTGACATTGTCTCCGTTGACGTGAGCGTCAATCATCCCCGCCATAGTTTCAATCCTGAGGACATTATCGGAAACTTTATTGTGTAATTTCCACGTGAGCGGCTTCACCAAAGCCCACAGAGCGACACAACGGGCCCCATTGCCGCACATTTCCGCCTCAGACCCGTCGGCGTTGAAAATCCTCATCCTGACATCGGCGGATTTACGTGACCGTTCAACAATAAGCAAACCATCGGCTCCCACCCCCAATTTACGGTCGCACATTTCCAAGGCAAGCTTTTTTAAAGGAAGCTTACTATGAGGCGATCCCATAATCACGACGAAATCATTTCCCGCCGCAGCCATCTTGGTAAAACGGATATCCCTGATCATACGGCAATCTCCTCCCGGTCAATTAGATCATCATACGTTTCCCTTCGTCCGATAAGAATAACCTCTTTCCCTCGCACCATGATCTCCGCGGCGCGGGGACGGGAATTATAATTACTGGACATACTGAAACCATACGCTCCCGCGCTCATTACCGCGATATATTCACCCGCCCGCACAGACTGAACAAAGCGCCCTTTAGCCAAAAAATCCCCGCTCTCGCAGATCGGGCCGACTATATCCACTTTTTGGCGTTCGCGTTTTGACCTGTGCAAAGGAACAATTTCATGGTGAGCGTCGTACAACGCGGGACGTATGAGATCATTCATCGCCCCGTCAACAATGACGAATTTTTTCAAAGGAGTTTTCTTCACGTATAAAACCCTGGCGACCAGGATTCCAGCCGACCCCACAATAAAACGTCCGGGTTCCATGATTATTTTCAAACCGGAATTTCTTAAAAGCGGAAGGATTTTTGATGCAAATTCCGCCGCTGTCTGGGGAGTCTCACGTGAATATATAATTCCCAGCCCGCCTCCGATATTCAAATACTCTATCGGTACCCCCTGATCTTTCAATCGTGAAATAAAAACGGTTATTTTTTTTATTGCTGCTAAAAACGGGCCGCTTTCGGTTATTTGGGAACCGATATGAATATGCAATCCGGCGATCAACGCGTGGCGGAATCTTTTTCTCAAAGCGATAATTCCGCCGGCGGTCTTAAAATCGATCCCGAATTTATTCGTGATCTTTCCCGTCGTGATAAATTTGTGGGTTTTGGCCTCAACGTCGGGATTAATGCGCAGGGCGACTTTTACCGTTTTCCCCAGGCGTCCGGCAATCCGGTTTATGTTCTCAAGCTCAGGCAGGGATTCAACGTTGAAAAACAGGATTCCGGAACTAACCGCATCTTCGATCTCTTTATCGGTTTTTCCGACCGACGCGTAAACAATTTTAGAAAGCGGACATCCCGCTTTTTTCGCGCGGAATAATTCACCCCCGGAAACAATATCCAGCCCCGCGCCTTTATCCACAAGAGCCTTTAAAACAGACAGGTTTGAATTTGCTTTCACCGAAAAGCAAATAAGCGGATCTATTTCCCTGAACGCGGATTGAAGTTTTAAAAAATGATCGGTAAGCGTCTTATAACTGTACACATAGAGCGGAGTTCCGAAGCGGAGCGCCAAGTCGCTTACTTTAATCCCTTCACAGAAAAAATCGCTTCCTTTATAGCTGAATTCGTGCATCGGCTGTATATACCTCGTTAACGCTTGATTGATTTTTTTGATTTCACCGAAACAAACGGGTCAAATAACCGTTTTATTTCACTTTTTACGAATACACCGGAAAAACCCTTAAGTTTCTCCTCCGGCAGATCCTTGATCTGGATACGCGAATCAAGAGAATATTTGATCAATTTCCCGATAATCGCGTGCGCCATTTTAAAAGGGATCTTTTTATCCACCAGGTAATAAACCAGGTCAGTAGCGTATAAAGATTCGTCTTTCAGGTGTTCGCTGATTTTCTCGCGGTTAAACTGGATAGTTCTGATCAGGCCTTCCATGACCGTCAATTCGCTTTCAATGATTTGAAATGAACTAAATAACGGTTCTTTATCCAACTGCATGTCCCTGTTATAGGTTAAAGGCAAACCTTTCATCATAGTTAAAACACTCAGCAGGTTCCCGTAAATCCTTCCCGCGTAACCACGCATTAACTCCAGGACATCCGGATTTTTTTTCTGCGGCATAAGCGAACTGCCGGTGCAAAACGCATCGTCCAGCTCAATAAAACCGAACTCCCGGGTCGCCCAAAGGATAAGATCTTCCGACAGCCTTGACAAATGCGTGGCTATAAGTGAAAGCGCGCTAAGAAGCTCAATCACGAAATCACGGTTGCTGACTGAATCCAGCGAATTGGTTACCGGTTCAACGCGAAGCGCGGCAATAAGTTTTTTGATATCTTCCGGGCCATCGAGAACATCTTTGGCATTTACCCGGTAATCAGCCGAATTAATAGGAGTACCGGCTAAAGCTCCCGCCCCCATAGTGATTTTTATGGTTTGAGAAATATACGCAAGCCTTTCACTGTCTCTGGCAAACATATTCCGATACGCGCCAAGATAGTCTTTCAGATAAACCGGCTGGGCGTGCTGTAAATGGGTGAATCCGGGAAGAATAATATTTTCGTTATTTTTCGCCGCCGTATCCAAAGCCCCCATGAACGCAAAGATCCGTGTTTGTATGGCCTCCACCGCAATTTTGCAGTAAACTTTTGTGGCAAAAACAACCTGGTCATTACGGGACCGCGCGGTGTGAAGTTTTAACGCGAGTTCTCCTGTTCTTTTTTCCAATTCGTTTTGGATAAACGTATGAATATCTTCGTCTTTCAAACCGGGATTAAACGCACTGCCGGAAACATACCGGTACAAATCTTTCAACGCGGCCGTAAGTTTTTCTGCTTCAAGACTATTAAGATACCCGCTGGTTTTAAGTATCTTTACGTGGAGAATTGAACCGAGAATATCATACCGGGCAAGCTTATAGTCATAGTGTATGGACCGGGTAAACTCTTCCACAAAAACATTTGTTTCTTTCCCGAATCTTCCTCCCCACAATTTTTTCTGAGCCATTGTTTTCCCTTTTTATGATTATCTTTTAAGCTCTTAATTTTTTCTCTTTGACCTATGAGCTATGACCTATCTTTTATACGGCAGCGCCCATAATTTAATAAATCCTTCGGCAAGTTTCTGGTCAAAGGTATCATCTTTACCATAAGTACTTAATTCTTTTTTATATAACGAGTTCGGTGACTTTCTACCCGCGGGAGAACAAACCCCTTTAAATAATTTGAGTTTTATGGTTCCGGTCACACGCTCCTGAGTTGATTCCACAAAACATTCAAGGGCTTCGCGTAAAGGGGAATACCATAATCCGTAATAAATAAGCTCCGCGTATTTAAGGGAAACACTATCCTTAAAATGCGCGGTCTCGCGGTCAAGCGTCAAAGCTTCCAGTTCTTTATGCGCCATCCCGAGAATAGTCGCGGCGGGGGCTTCGTAAATTTCCCTGGATTTAATGCCCACAAGCCTGTTTTCCACCAGGTCGCTTCTCCCGACACCGTATTCACCGCCTATCACGTTCAGCTTATCGATCATATTTTTCAGATCCAACGATTTGCCGTCCAGTTTAACAGGCACGCCCTTTACAAATGATACCTCGACGTATTTCGGCTTTTCCGGTGATTTTTCCGGGGATTGGGTAATTAAATACGCGTCTTCCGGCGGCTCCGTTTCCAGGTCTTCAAGGATACCTGCTTCAATGCTGATACCCCAAAGATTACGGTCAATGCTGTAAACTTTCTTTTTAGTAACATCAATAGGAATAGAATGTTTTTTTGCGTATTCTATTTCCTCTTCCCGGGATTTAAACTCCCATATTCTCAAAGGAGCTACAATTTCAAGGGAAGGATCAAGAATGCCTGATGTAACCTCAAGACGCACCTGATCGTTGCCCTTTCCCGTACATCCGTGAGATATAACCTGCGCTTTTTCTTTATGCGCCACTTCCACAAGATATTTAGCTATAAGAGGCCTGCCCAAAGCAGTAGCTAAGAAATATTTGCTTTCATAAACCGCGCCGGCCTTCAAAGCGGGTACGATAAAATCATTCACGAATTCATCCTGAAGATCTTTAATATAAACTTTTGTCGCTCCCGCGGCAAGCGCCCTGGCTTCGACGGGCTCAAAATTCTCGCCCTGGCCCAGATCAGCTATAAAACAAATAACTTCATATCCTTTATCCTTAAGCCATTTAATGGCACAGGATGTATCAAGCCCGCCCGAATACGCCAAAACAACCTTTTTCATAGTTCTCCTTAATGAACACGTGACTTATGGAACGAACAACGTGAGTGAACCTAAGTCACTGTGTGAATTAACCCTGAAGCTTATTTCGAAAATATCGTAGAGATTTTCGAAATG
This sequence comes from Candidatus Omnitrophota bacterium, assembly GCA_028717985.1. Classification (GTDB taxonomy): domain Bacteria; phylum Omnitrophota; class Gorgyraeia; order Gygaellales; family Profunditerraquicolaceae; genus STD1-16. Next base: position 6,497 of record JAQUMS010000010.1, on the reverse strand, counting down.
ATTAAGCAAAGGGTATTCCTTAACAACCCCGAAAGCTACAAGTAGATTTGGAACAAATCTACGCAGTGTATTGCTTTTGGGGTATTTCTTAATGAGCCCGCTTGTTTTTGGGCGGGCGAATTAACTCCGTCAGTTACAAGCAAATTTCGTTAGGAATTTGCGCAGTGTTTAACTGTTGGAGTATTATTTTAATGAACACGTGACTTATGGAACAGGTGAACCTAAGTCACTGTGTGCCTGCCGGTAGGCAGGAATTAACTCCGACAGTTACAAGTAGATTTCGCAAGAAATCTACGACGTGATTAACTGACGGAGAAAATATCTACCTTTAATAAACAACACACCTAATTCTTTTTTTACGACAACAACTTTACCAATACCGCTTTTTCAACGTGCAGCCTGTTCTCCGCTTCGTCGAAAACAACCGAATTTTTACTATCGATAACCTCATCGGTAATTTCTTCGCCTCTGTGCGCCGGTAAACAATGCATTACAAGGGCGCCGGAAGAAGCTAACCGAAACAAAGGGCCGTTGATCTGGAAATCCCTGAATATTGCTTTTCTCTTCTGCGCTTCATCCTCCTGCCCCATACTGGCCCAGACATCGGTATACACGATATTCGCACCCCGGACAGCTTCTTCAGCAGTATGATACAACCGGATGGAAATCTTATTTTTACGCGCCATTTCTTCCGCTCCCCGAAAAACATCGTTGTTCGGCTCATATCCCTCGGGAACGCCGACATTCATATTAATGCCGGTCTTAGAACAGGTATATAAAAGAGAATTACACACATTATTTCCGTCGCCGATATACGCAAGAGTCAGATTTTTTTTCTTCCCGAATTTTTCACGCACGGTAAAAATATCGGCTAAAGCCTGGCAGGGATGCGACAAATCGGACAACCCGTTTATAACCGGGACATCCGAATATTCCGCCATATCAAGGACATTTTTATGAGCGAACGTCCGCAGAACAATCCCGTCAACATACCGGCTCAATGTTTTAGCCACATCATGGATCGTCTCTCTCACGCCCAGTTTTATCTGGTCCGGGCCTAAATACACCGCATGTCCCCCCAATTCCGCCATTCCCACGTTAAAAGAAACATAGGTCCGGTTTGAAGGTTTTTCAAATATCAAAGCAAGCGATTTCCCCTTTAAAATACCCCTGAATTTTCCGGGATTTTTTTTGATACTGGCCGTAAGAGTAAAAATTTCTTCAATTTCTTTCGACTCTAAATCCTTAATGGACAATAAATCCTTACGTACTGTTTTCACTCGTTCCTCTTTGTTTGACCTAATACAATTTTCAATGCCTTATCTAGAATTTTCAGAGCTCTATCTATTTCTTTTTTCGAGACAATCAATGCCGGCATAATCCTCAAAACAGTATCATGGGTGCAGTTAATGAGCAGGCCTTGTTTCGCGCATTCTTCAACCACCGGTTTTCCTTCATGCGTCAGTTCAACACCAACCATCAAACCAACGCCCCTAATATCCTTGATCAAAGGGTATTTATTCTTCAAAATAGAAAGTTTTTTGCACAGGTATTCGCCTTTTTCCCTCGCATTTTGGGCCGCCTTTTCTTTTTGCGCGGCTTTTAAAACTGCCAGTGCCGCCCGGCACACAACAGGCCCGCCGCCAAAGGTAGAAGCGTGTGTTCCCGGAGTAAGAATACCGGAAAATTCTTTTTTAACCATCATGGCGCCGATCGGCAAACCGCCGCCTAAAGCTTTCGCGAGAGTAAAAATATCGGGAGTAACGCCGAATGTCTGCCAGCCAAACATCGCCCCGGTCCTGCAAACGCCGGTCTGAACCTCATCTATTATAAGAAGAAGTTTTTTTTCATCACAAAAACGCCGAAGATCCGCAATAAATTGTTTTTCCGCGATGTTTATCCCGCCTTCGCCCTGAATCAATTCAAGCATGATTGCCGCGGTTTTTTCGGTATACGCGCGTTTCACCGCATCAAAATCGTTAAACGCGACGGTTTTAAAACCGGAAAGCAACGGTAAAAAACCCTGCTGGTATTTCGTCTGCCCGGTAGCCGAAAGCGCGGCCATTGTCCGGCCGTGAAATGAATTTTCAAAAGTAATGATCTCATACCGGCCCTGTCCGAATTTCCTGGTCAGTTTAATAGCCGCTTCATTCGCTTCCGCTCCTGAATTGCAGAAGAAAACTTTAAAATCACCGCCGGCCCAGTAATTAAGTTCTTTTGCCAGCTTCGCCTGCGGCACGTTATAGTAATTATTAGGAACAAATATCAGTTTTGAGATCTGATCCCTGACAGCGGTGACAACATCGGGATTGCAATGCCCAAGGTTCCCCACTCCCCATCCCGGGAAAAAATCAAGATATTTTTTACCGTAAATATCCCACACATAACTGCCTTTTCCTTTTACGATAATACAGGGGACTTTCGTATACGATCCCACGACGTTATCTTGATAACTTTTAAAAATCTCTTCAACGTTCATCTTTTACTTCAATCCTTTCAATCACAGTTCCGATACTCAAACGTTCATTAACTGACTATTTCCGTCCCAATCCCTTTATCGGTAAAGATTTCCAGAAGAAGAGCGTGCGCCAGACACGCGTCTATAATATGGGTCTTCTTAACCCCTTGTTCAAGCGCGGCGATACAGGCGTTAACCTTGGGGATCATCCCTTTTTGAACCACTTTATCATCAATGAGCCCTTTAGTCTCTTCTTTTGTTAAAGTCGATATAAACGAATGAGGATCTTCAGGATTGCGCATAATGCCTTTAACATTGGTCAGGAGCACCATTTTTTCTGCTTTCAGTCCAACGGCAATACTCGCGGTCGCTTCATCGGCGTTCACGTTATACACATTACCGTCCTTGCCCCGGCCCATGGGAAGAATCACCACGATTTTTTCTTTTTCCAGATCATCGATAACGGGTTTACTGTTAATACCGGTAATCTGCCCCACCAGACCAAGATCAACTTTGGATTCTTTTTTTACCGCCTGGATCAGATTATTATCTTTTCCGTTCAAGCCCACCGCATCGACGCCAAGTTCTTTTAATTCCTGAACGATAACGTCATTCAGTTTTTTTAACTCTTCTTCCACCACGGCAAGAGTCGCTTCATCAGTAACTCTCATTCCGTCAACAAACTCGGCTTTCTTGCCTGTCGCCCTCATCCTATCACTGATATTCGGGCCGCCGCCGTGCACGAGAACAGGGCGTATTCCCATAAAATTCATAAATACGATATCCTGAAGCACGTTTTTACGGATTTTTTCCTCGCCTAAAATGCTTCCTCCGTATTTAATAACGATAATCTTTTTCTGAAACGCCCTGATATACGGTAACGCTTCAATTAAAACTTCCGCTTTCTTAATCGCTTCTTCAACCATTCTAATGAGCCCCTTCCGACTTGGCCTTGAGCGCCATATCAACTATGAGCCGCGGCCTTTGAGTTAACTATATTCGGCATTTATCTTAATATACCGGGGAGTAAGGTCAGAGGTATACACCACGCATTCGGCGTCCCCCCGGGATAAACGCACTTCAACATCTATTTTTTTCTTTTTCAGAGATCCCAATTTGATTTTTAAATCCTGTTCGCGTATATCTATCCCGCTGGCGCCGACACTGGCGACAATCCTGCCGAAATTCGGATTTTCTCCGTACATAGCGCATTTAAAAAGGTTCGAGTTGGCGATCTGCAACGCCACTTTTTTAGCCTCAATCACCGTCCGGGCGTTCTTGACTTTTATCTCGATAAATTTACTGGCGCCTTCACCGTCAAGAACAAGCATTTTAGCCAATTCAAGATTTATAAAGTTAAGAGCGTCCGTGAACACTCTCAGGTCTTTGCCGCCGGTTATGGCCGCGTTCCCGCTTAAGCCGTTGGCCATAAGAATAACGGTATCATTCGTGCTCATGCATCCATCAACCGTCACGCGATTAAAAGACCCGTCAACTGATTCCCTCAAAGCTTTTTCCAGCGCGGACTGAGAGACCAAGGCATCGGTAAAAAGAAAAACAAACATTGTCGCCATATCAGGAGCGATCATTCCTGCCCCTTTGGCGATACCGGACACAGTAACGGTTTGACCGCCGATTTGCAACCGGGCGGTGATTTCTTTGGAAAACGTGTCGGTAGTCATGATCGCTTTTTTAGCGGTATCAATGCCGCGGGCGGACAGCGATGTAATTAAGCCGGGAACAGCGCGCGTTATTTTTTCAATATCAAGGGGCTTACCGATAATACCGGTAGAAGCGACAAGAACTTCCTCTTTTTTAATTCCCAAACCCGCCGCCACTGACTCCGACATGAGTTGAGCGTCTTTCAATCCTTTTTTACCTGTAAAACAATTAGCGTTCCCGCTATTGGCAATAATCGCCCTGAATAATTTATTACCGGCGTAATACTCTTTATCGAGAATAACGGGAGCGGCGGGAATCGTATTAACGGTAAACATACACGCTGTTTTTGCCGGGACAGAAGAAACCATAAGCGACAAATCAAGCCCTCCTGAACGTTTTAACCCGCAGGAAATACCATTCGCCTGAAAACCTTTCGGCAATATCGCTTTCTTTATTATCTTCATAGCAGCTCGCTCATGCGCGTATTAAAGTAATGCCGTATATTCAGGAAGCCGGAATATAATATTCATATTCTGCACAGCCTGTCCCGCGGCTCCCTTCAACAGATTATCAATAACGGCTACAGCGATCACGGTATCCCCGCTCACACGCAGCCCTATATCGCAAAAATTAGTCCCCACCACATCTTTAAGCCGAGGGAATACGCCCTCTTCGCGGATCCTGATAAACGGTTCATTTTTATAAAATTTCTTATAAAGTTTAATTACAGCCGCGGTATCTTTGACAGAACCTTTGAGCTTTTTCAAATACACCGTCTCAAGGATACCCCGGTTAACAGGCAGTACATGCGGGACAAAAGTCACATTGATTTTTTCTCCGCCAAGCCGGGATAATTCCTGATTGATTTCAGGTATATGCTGATGAACGTTAACTTTGTACGCCCTGAAATCCTCATTAACTTCTGAAGCAAGAAAATCTTCAGACGCCTTTTTCCCGGCGCCGGTGGTACCGGATTTCGCGTCGATAATGACATGCTCCGGATCAATAAGATTTAAAGCCACCAACGGAGATATCCCCAGGATAGCCGCGGTCGGATAACAACCGGGATTCGCAACAAGCTTCGCGTCTTTTATTTTATTACGGTACAACTCCGACAAACCGTAAACAGCTTTTCCCACGTTACCCGCGTCTTTATGTTTAACTTTATAAAACGACTCATACGTCTTTACATTCTTCAGACGGTAATCGGCGCTCAAATCAATCACGGTTTTCCCGTTCTTGAGCAAAAAAGGCACAATATCCATTGACACGGTATGAGGCAAAGACAAAAAGACGACATCACAATCCTGAGACATCTTCTTAATGTCGATCTTTTCACACATCAGGCGAGTCCGGTTTTTAAATTTCGGCCAGATATCCGAAACCGCGCACGGCTTCTCAACCCGTGAAAACAAATTCATAATGACCGCGTTCGGATGGCGTAATAAAATATCTATAAGCGCCTCTCCCGTATAACCGGTAACACCGACAATACCTACGCGAATGACCATACCCATCTCCCTTCTTTAAAATATGTTCTATTATACCCATAAATTCGATAATATCAAGAATTTTTCTCGTCGGACAAAAAAAAATCCCGCTTCACAGCGGGATTTTTAATCACACGAATATTCGTTATATTTTATCAGATTACCTCTTAGTCCACTGGAAACGTTTCCTCGCTCCTTTTAGCCCGTATTTCTTGCGTTCCTTGGCGCGGGGATCACGTGTTAAAAACCCGTGTTTGCGGAGTATTTCTTTAAATTCAATATCCGCCAGCAGTAAAGCGCGCGCAATTCCCAAGCGTAATGCCGCTGCCTGGCCTGAAAGCCCGCCTCCCTGAAGGTTTCCAAAAATATCAAATCTGGTTACCGTATTTGTCACCAATAGAGGCTGACGTATAACTATTCTATCGGTTTCACGCGCGAAATAATTATCTATAGGCCTGCCGTTAACCGTAATAGTCCCTTTTCCCGGTAAAAGCCTTACCCGTGCTATCGATTCCTTGCGCCTGCCTGTAGCTTGATATGCAATTGAATTTTCCATAATTACAGTTTAATAACCTCTGGCTGCTGGGCGCTATGCGGATGTTTATCAGCCGCATACACCTTCAATTTTTTAATTAATCTCCTGGCTAACGGACCATACGGCAACATACGTTTTACCGCCAGCTTGATAACCGTTTCAGGTTTTCTCGCGAGCATGACATCCATCCTGACTTCCCGTAAACCGCCGGGATAGCCGGAATAACGGCGATATACTCTCTGAGTAAGTTTATTCCCGGTAACCTTGATCTGTGAAGCGTTGATCACTACGACAAAATCTCCGCAATCGACATTGGGGGTATACCCGGATTTTGTTTTACCTTTAAGAATAG